>CALGZA010000045.1 GCA_937934595.1 uncultured Verrucomicrobiales bacterium
GTCATTCTCAATAAGGAAATAATAAGGTAAATCCTGTGGAACAATTCTACCGAAATAATGAAGACCTTAACTCACAATAGAGTCAGTGATAATTCGGCAGAAAAACGGTTGAAAACACGATCGGAGATCGGTTTTTAACAATATAGATAACCCAAGTAACCGCGGTCGTGATTTATCGATCTGAGGGATATCCCTAGGGGGACGAGGTTTCTTCATAATATTAAACTAGGCTATGAAATTATGAAAATATTGAAGGTTATGTTATATTTTATATTGTTCAAACTTATAGGGTGTGACGCGAATAAATTAAATGGCAAATTTCATGAAGAAGCGTCTTTTAAAGATTATACCAAAAATTATCCTTATACAATTGATGAAGCAAGGAAGTTGTTGAGAGTGTATGTTGAAAAAGAAAAGGTTTACTATAGACCATTTCCAAGAGAAATAGTTTACGCATATGAGTCTGGTTATCTTTTTATGAAAGGTGAATTCAAGTTAAACCTTCAACTTAATGGCTATTACGTCGATAAAAAAGGAAATGTGAGCCCCCTAAACTTAAAAAAAGCGATTGGTGCTACCCAATATAATAAGAGAAAAAATTATAGGATAGAGTAAGCTCAAAGGTGTTAGCAATTGTGAAGACCGCAGGGTTTTGTTCTATATGCAAGAAGGGTATAGGTTTTTAGTGTTTCATGGTAAAAGAGCAAATCACCATCCAAATTTACCCCATGCTCCAGCACGTCTGTGAAGGCTATCAACGTGTAGGTGAAAGTCCGACTCTGAAATTCAACTTATTAAGTTAGAAAGAGATGGTAGCTGCGTATTGGCAACATTCGGTGGGGAGCAAGCTAATCTCTAATCAGTAGATCGAAACGACAGTGAGTCTCATCTAATACCATTTTCACAGTTATTCTGGATTGATAGTAGTTTTCAATATATTAGGGACCAGCAGGAGAGTTGATTTTTTGAAGTGCAAAACAATATATCAAGATTAGCTTCGTTATTCGTCAGTTGCATAGTCCGCTATGCGCTTTCCTCTTGCCTAGCTACTCTTGCTATCTTGTTGTGCTATCTTGTTGTGCTATCAACCCATTCTAACAGTTCAAATGGTATAATGAGCCTCGGAAGGTAAGAAACCATGAATCTGAAGATTATGGCGGTGACTCGGTCTAACTGCCCCAGCTTTTAAAGACATTAGTTTGCGCCCCCAGTTAATGCGCTAAACGGTTGCATTTGAGCTACAAAATGTAAATATAACTCAAATAATTATGGTCGTGTTTTAACGATCTGAGGGAGATCCCCGTCAACGTGCTAACTGAGCACCTCTTGATTATGGTAATTGGGATGTGGGTGATTGATTTTAGTAGTTACGGTCTAGCATGTAGTGAGCGATTTGCTCGAGTATTGCTGCTTTTTTGTGAAATGGTTTGAGTGCGTCTAGGGATTTTTTGGTTAGTCTTGCGGCTTCTTTGCGTGATTTTTCGAGTCCTAGTATTGCTGGGTAGGTTGATTTGTGTGTGGCTTGGTCTTTGCCGGCGGTTTTTCCGAGTTGTTTTGTGGTTTGGGTGACGTCTAGGATGTCATCAATGACTTGGAATGCGAGGCCGAGGTTGTAACCGAATTCTGTGAGGGCTTGGAGCTTGGCTGGGGTGACGTTAGCGGTCATGGCTCCGAGGCGGATGGATGAGGTGAGGAGTGCTGCTGTTTTGGCTTCGTGGATTTGAATGAGTTGTTTTTTTGTGAGTGATTTTCTTTCACCTTCTAGGTCTAGGATTTGTCCACCGATGAGTTTTTTACTGCCTCCTGTGGATGCGAGTTCTGAGACGTAGTGTTTAGCGGAGTATCTTTTAGAGGCTGGGGTTTCTGCGATGATGGCGAATGCTTCTGTGAGTAGCGCGTCCCCGCAGAGGACGGCGACTCCTTCTCCGAATACTTTATGGCTGGTGGGTCTGCCGCGTCTTAGGTCATCATCATCCATGCATGGGAGGTCATCATGGACGAGTGAGTAGGTGTGCATGATTTCTACGGCGCATGCTGGTGGGAGGGCGTTTTCTGGGGTGCCTCCGCAGGCTTCTGCTGCTGCGAGGCAGAGTATGGGGCGAATGCGTTTACCGCCTGCAAAGATGCTGTAGCGCATGGCTTTGTGGATGGTTGTGGGGCGGGTTGTTGTTTTAGGGAGTCTTTTTTTTAGGTCAGCGTCTATTATTTTTTGTTGAGCTTTAAGCCAGTTGTTTAGGTCAGTCATGCAGTTTTTTTTGTTGGGTTAGATGATTTCTGCGATCTGGACTGCGTTAAGTGCAGCGCCTTTTCTGACTTGGTCACCGACAGCCCAGATGGTGAGTGCGTTTTCTAGGACTTGGTCTTTTCTGATACGTCCGACGAGGCAGTCGTCTTTACAGGTTGTGTCTAGTGGTACTGGGTAGATGTTGTTTTCTGGATCGTCTTTGAGTTTGATTCCTGGTTGGTCTGTGAATGATGCTTTTGCTTCTGTTACATTAACTGGGTGTTCGAACTGCGCGGTGATGGATACTGAGTGTGAGCGGTATACGGGGACACGGACGCATGTGCAGGTGACTTTGAGTTCTGGGAGTTGGAGTATTTTACGGCTTTCGAAGAGCATTTTTTGTTCTTCTTTGGTGAATCCGTTATCTAGGAAGGTGTCAACGTGAGGGATGACGTTTGATGCTATTTGGACTGGGTAGACGTTGATGTCATCTGGTGTGATGGGGTTGTTGTTAGCGATGAGTTTATTCTGTAGTTCTAGTTCTGCGATGCCTGCTGCGCCGCTTCCTGATACGGCTTGGTATGAAGATGCGATGATGGACTTGAGGCCGTATTTTTTATGGAGCGGGAAGAGGGCCATGAGTGAGATGATGGTGGTGCAGTTAGGGTTAGCGATTATGTTTTTAGGAGCTGACAGGGCTGCTTGAGGATTTATTTCTGGGACGATGAGTGGGACGTCTGGGTCCATTCTGAATGCGGAAGAGTTGTCTATGACGGTGCATCCGGCAGCTGCTGCTGATGGAGCGTATTCACGCGATATGTCTCCGCTTGCTGAGAATAGTGCGATGTCGATTCCTTCGAAGCTTTGGTGGGTGAGTTCTTTGATGGTGATTTCTTGTCCGCGGAATGTGGTGGTTTTACCTGCAGATCTGGCGGATGCGAGGAGTGTGAGTTCTTTGATGGGGAAGTTTCTCTCGGCGAGGCATTTGAGCATTTCTTCTCCTACTGCGCCTGTGGCGCCAACGATAGCGATGTGTTTTTGTGGGTTCATTTTGTGTTAATATGTGGCCGGATCATACTGGAAGATATGGAGATGGCAACATTAAGTGAGAATGGGTGAAGAAACCTTTTAATAGTGCTTGCCGAGTGGGAGACTGTGGTTATATTTTTTTTCGAGTCAGGGGGAGGGTTTCTTTCTGACAACAAACTTAAACTTAAAATATATTATTATGAAACTAGTTAAAATTATCTCTATCGTGGCAGCAGCAGCGGGTATCGCATTATCAGCATCATGTGGTTCTGCTTCAGCACCAGTTCAACTTCCATCAGTTCCAGGAATCGGTTCATCATACGTCACACCTGCTAAGTAATTTCTTTCATTGTTATAATGAAAAAATCACTTAGAGCGTTAGCTTATGTTGTTGCAGCAGCGGCTGTAGCACTTTTAAGCGCGAGTTGTGGATGTGGATGTGGATAATAGTCTGGTAGACTGACTGCATTTACTTATTTACTGTAAGGTAAGCTTTTCTATAGAAGCTTGCCTTTTTTCTTGCCTAAGTTTCTGAGTAGGCCAGTATGTAGTTCATAACCTAATATAAACATATGAAATTACTCAAAATAGTAACATTATTGGCGCTTGCTGCGGGGTCTGTCACTCTCACATCATGCGGATGCTGTACTGGAGAAGAGCCAGTGCCGCCACTTAGACCACTTAAGAGCTTTAATTCGTACGGGTCAGGGTATTCTGGCGGTGTGGACTACGCTAAGTAATCTTTATTTGATTTAAAGAATTTGAATTTTCAGCCCGTGTTTAGGTCTTGATTGATCACACGGGCTTTTTTGTGATTTTTTTTATTGTTTGAGTTGGCGGTAGTCGTCTGTGCGGACTGTTATGCCTTCGGTGTCTAGTCTTTCTAGTAGTGGCATGAGTACTTTACGTGTGGTGCCGATTTGTTGGCGGATTTCACTGGCTGTGGCTTTTTGGGTGTTGGTGAGGTGGGCGATGATGGCTTGTTTGGCGATTTCGAATTGAGATGTTTCTAGTAGTGCTTTGGGGTCTAGTTCGATGATTTTACCGCTTCTGATGAGGAATGTGAGAGCTTGCTGAGCGTCTGGTGTGTCTGCGAGTTCGACACGTGGTGGTGGCTGTAGTCCTGCTGATTTGAGTGTGGCGAGGATTTTGTTAGCGGTGATTTGGAGGTTATCTGGTAGTTCTAGTGAGTGTTCAGCGCTGGCAATACCGTCTTTGATTTTATTGAATCCATTTGCTGTTAGGTGTTTTTCGATATGATCTGAGAGTGATGGGTGGATGGAGTTTTCGATGAGTTGGTTTCTCCATTCTTCTATGGGCATAGTGGGGGTGTCTGGGTGATTTTTATGGAATGATGAGATGATGTTTGTGGCCGTGTTAATGGCTGTTTTCCATCCTGCGGGGTCTATGATGTGGTCTCCGCGGTTGGTGATTTTCTTTTCTTTGATGAGTTTGTTGATTTGTTGTTTGGTGTATTCGGTGGTGAATGGTGAGTTTGTGATGGGTTTGTTGGTGTTTAGGATGGGTGATTTTTTGAGTTCTGTGATGATGAGGTGTCTGAGGTTATCTGGGTTTTCAGCTCTCTGGGTGAGGAAGTTAAGTCTTGTTTGGGTTCTGAACTGTCTGGGTTCTGCGAGAGCGTCTAGGATGATTCCTCCGCCGAGAGTTCCTTGTTGGGCTCCGTCACGGATGACGAATCTGTCACCGATGCATGCGCTTATAGGTTCTTCGAGTCTGAGCTGAGCGTAGCATGAATCTCCGGGTGCTAGCTGGGTATGTGAGTGGAGGATGATGCGAGCGCGGGTGCGTGATGTTCCGTGGTGGAGGATGATGGTTTCTGTGTGTTTGAGTTGGCGTTTGGTGGCGCTTTGGCCGCGGATGGAGCGTTCTTGTCTGGTGAGTGAGATGTCTAGGGTGGAGGTTTGAGTGAGTGTATTAGGGGTGGTGATGACTGAGCCACGTTGGACACCTGGTTTACCTCGTTCATTGAGTGGGAGGTCTGGTGCGTTGAGTGCGGTGCGCATTCCGTGGGTGGCGGTGTCAAGTTGTGAGGAGTGGTTCTGGATGCCGCGAATGTTAGAGTTGATTTGTTCTGGGGTGCAGCAGATGGTGTCACCTTTTGATATGTTTCCGCCGGTGAGTGTTCCTGTGATGACTGTTCCTACGCCTGTGGGGGAGAATGTTCTGTCTACGGATAGTCTGGGGATGAGGTTTTTTGGGGACTGCTTGAGTAGTTTGATGCGTGTGAGTATTTCTGTTTTTAGGGTGTCTATTCCTTGTCCTGTGATGGATGATACTGGTATGATGGTAGCTTCTTCTAGGCTGGTTCCGGTGAGTTCATCACGGATTAATTCTTCTGTGAATTCGATGTCTTCTGCGAGGTCTGCTTTAGTTAGAGCGATGATGACATTTTCGACTCCGAGGTAGTTTAGGATGTGAAGGTGTTCTTCTGACTGAGGCATCCAGCCGTCATCTGCGGCTACGATGAAGACAGCTAGATCTAGGGATCCTACTCCTGCGACCATGTTGTTTACGAAGTCTGCGTGGCCTGGGACGTCGATGATGCCTATTTCATGTTGTTTGGCTTTGTCTTCTAGGGACATGTGTGCGAAGCCTAGCTCGATGGTGACTCCGCGTTTTTTTTCTTCTGGAAGACGGTCTGGGTCGATTCCTGTTAGGGCTTTGACGAGTGAGGATTTGCCGTGGTCTATGTGACCTGCTGTGCCTAGGATGCAGTGCATGGGTTATGTGGTGGTGATGATTTCAGTGATGCGGCCTTTTTCGAAATCGAATGTGGTCATTTCTAGTTGGACGGTGTCACCGTCTTTGATTTGGTCACGGAGGTGTGCTAGTTTCATTTGGGTGTGACCGATGATTTGTTTACCGTTTTTTAGTTCGACGCAGAATGTGCGTTCGTCTCTGCGGCTGATGATTTTTCCTTGGGTTACGATGGGTGAATCTTTCATTAATGGCTAGAAGTTAGGGCTTGGTTGTGTGTTGTCGAGTCTCGTTGTATGGGGGGTGGATTTGTTTTAGCCCATGGGGTAGAGGTTGGCTTGTGTGATGTGGTCAATTTCTGTTATGATGTCTTGGCTGAGAGTGATTTCTGCGGCGGCTAGATTAGCTGGGAGCTGGTCTGCTGAGCTGGCGCCGATGAGTGTGGATGCGACGAATGGGTGTTGTTTACTCCAGGCGATGGATAGGGTGACGGGGTTTATGTTTTCTCTTTCTGCGATTTTTATGATGGCTTCGGTGGTGGTGATGGTGCGGTCATTGATGAAGCGTTCGGTCATTTTTCGTTGTCTTTCTGGGCCGTTGAGGTAGTTGGTGAATCTGGCTCCTTGTGGTTTTGATCCGTCGTTGTATTTACCTGAGAGCACTCCACCGGCGAGTGGTGAGTAGGGGAGGCAGCTGATGTTTTCTGCAAGGCAGCATGTGCTTAGTTCGTCTTCGAATCTGCGGTTGTTGATGGAGAAGTTGTTCTGGATGGTGTCTGCTCTCCGGAGTCCTGCTGAGTCTGCTTCATTGAGCCATTTCATGAGTCCGTAGCAGGTTTCATTTGAGAGTCCGTAGGCGCGGATTTTACCTTCTTGGATGAGGGTGTTGAGAGTTTCTAGAGCGTCTAGGGCGCGCATTCCTGGGTCTGGCCAGTGGATTTGGTATAGGTCTATGTAGTCGGTTTTGAGTCTTTTGAGGCTACCTTCTAGAGCACGGCGGATGTTGAATCCATCGATGGCGGCTTTGTCTGATCTGAGTGGTGGGTTATACCATCCGTGAGCGGGGCCTGCGATTTTTGATGCGATGATGAGTGAGTCTCTGCTTATGGATTTGTCATGCATCCATTTGCCGATGATTTTTTCTGTTAGTCCGCAGAGTTCTTTAGTTTGTGGGACGGGGTATACTTCTGCTGTGTCGAAGAAGTCGATGCCACCTTCGATGGCGGTGTCCATGATTTTGGAGCTTTCTTTTTTGTCGGCTTGTTGGCCGAATGTCATGGTTCCGAGGCCGACTACGCTGACGACTATTCCACTTTTCCCTAATCTGCGTTTTTCCATGAGGTGAGTTTTAGGGAGGAGAATTTATTTGCAAAGTAAAAATCTTGCTTGCTTTGGCAGAGATATGGGAACAGAGTCTGCGCCGAAGGATATGCTTAGATGCCCTAGTAGTTCAACGGATAGAACAAGGCTTTCCTAAAGCTTAGATGTAGGTTCGATTCCTGCCTGGGGTATATTAGCATTTTTGTGTGTGTTGGTTATTATTTGTTTGAGGGAGGATTAGGTTGTTTGGGTTTATTTTCCTGTGTCTGGTTTGTCTTTTAGTTTTAGTTTGTGGAGTTTTGGTGCGATGACGTTTTTGCAGTATCCGTGGTTTTGATTATTGCGGTAGAAGTTTTGGTGGTAGAGTTCACCTGGGTGGAATGTTTTGGCTTTGATGATTCTGGTGGCGATGGGTTTTTGGAATTCTTTTTGTGCGAGGGCTTTTGATTCGGTAGCTATTTTGTGTTGTTTGTCGCTGTGGTAGAATATGGTGGATAGGTATTGTGGGCCGCGGTCTGCACCTTGGCCGTCTGCTTGTGTGGGGTCATGAGCTTTCCAGAACCAAGCGAGGATGACTTCTGTGGAGATTTTTTTGGGGTCGAAGACGATGTGGACGACTTCGACTTCACCGGTATTTTTGTTTATATTGATGACGTCTTGGTAGGTGGGTTTAGGGTTAGTTCCGCCCATGAATCCTGAGGTGGCTGAGATGACGCCGTCTAGTCTGTTGAAGATGGCTTCGACGCACCAGAAGCATCCTGCGCCGAGGGTGATTTGTTTATGTCCATCAGCTACGACTGGCATGGCGACTGGTTTTTTTTGATCGTCTGACATGGCTTTATTTTGTGTGATGATTACCATGGTGGTGGTGATGGTGAGGATGGCTAGGATGGTTTTTGTGAATTTTTTCATATGCTTTGTTGTAATGAGTTATGTAGGTGAGAGTGTTTAGTGGCTATGATATTCCTGCATTGCTGATGGGAGGAATGAATTTAGTGCTTTGATGCGTGTTTCGGCTTTTGGGTGGGTGCTGAGGAATTCGGGTGTTCTGCTGTTGCCTTTGCTTTGTTTGTATGCTGCGAATCGTTTCCACATGGCGATGGCTTCATTGGGGTTGTATCCTGCTTTGGCCATGTACATGGTTCCTATTTTGTCTGCTTCTAGTTCGTCTTTTCTTGATTTTGGGAGTGCGAGTCCTAGGGTTCCTAGGGTTCCGTATCCGGCGGCGATTTTAGCACGTTCTGTTTGGCTTGATCCGCGGTTTTTTGTGATTTGGTCAAGGATGAGTCCTCCTAGAGCGATTCCTGATGCTTGAGTGATGCGCGATCCTGCGTGGTTACGGGTGATGTGAGCTATTTCATGGCCGAGGACGGTGGCGAGTCCTCCGTCTGTCTTGGTGATGGGGAAGAGTCCAGAGTGGACTCCGACTTTGCCGCCTGGGAGGGCGAAGGCGTTAGGTGTAGGGTCTTCGAAGACGATGAATTCCCAGTTAGCGCCTGGCATGTGGATGGCTTTTTTGAGTTTTGCAGCGACGCGTTTGATCTGAGCGTTGTAGGTTGGGTTTGTGGAGATGCGTTTTGTTCTTTTGATGGATTCGAATTGTTGGGCGCCTCGCTGGGATAGTTTGCTGGTTGGGCGTATGGTGTTGATTTTACCTGTGCTGTCTAGAGCTGGGGTGGTGGGTGCGCAGCTTGTGAGGTGGATGGTGAGTGCGGTGATGGTTACTACGAGGAATTTCATTGTATTATTATGCAATATTTAGGGTTTGATGCAAATAGAGAATTTGGGTGTGTGGGGTGGAGGGGGGGTGATTTTTTGTTTCTAGTTGACGATTCTCAAAGGTTCGGCAAGTCTCTAGTTACTATGAGTAAATTATCTAAATCTGTAAGTATTCATCCGTATTTTAAAATCCATGAGGGTAGGGTGGATGATTTTAAGGCACTGATTGAGCAATTCATTGAGAGCACTAGCCCGGAGGAGGGTTGTTTGTATTATGATTTTAGTATCAATGGGGATATGGCGTATTGCCGTGAAGCATATGCTGATGCTGATGCGGTGTTGGTTCATTTAGGGAATGTTGGGGCTCATATTGAGGCGTCAGCGGCGTTTTCTGATATGATTCGTTTGGAGCTGCATGGTCCGGCGGCTGAGCTGGATAAGTTAAGGGAGCCCTTGAAGGAGCTCCCTGTAGAGTATTTTGAGCATGTAGGAGGTGTTCAGAGGTAGTTTCTGAGGTTTGCCGGCCTAGTCTAGGAATCTGCGCTTTAAGTGAGCGAGGTGGTAGGCTGGGTTGGTGGTTTCACCGGTGGCATTTAGCATGAGGTCTTGTGGTAGGTAGGTTGAGCCATGGGTGTGTATGTTTTCTTGCATCCAGTTGAGGAGTGGGTTGTAGTTTGCCTGGTCAAAGGCGTTTTTGATGTTGTTGTCTTGGGTGGCTTTGTGGAAGAGCTGGGAAGCGTTTAGGTTTCCGAGGGTGTATGTGGGGAAGTATCCGAGGCCTCCCATGGCCCAGTGTATGTCTTGGAGGCAGCCTTGGGTGTCTGATGGTGGCTGGATACCGAACATTGACTGGAAGCTTTCGTTCCATGCGGTGGGGATGTCTGCGATGGCTATTTGGTTATTGATTATTTTTCTTTCTAGGTCGAAGCGGAGGAGGATGTGGAGGTCATATGTGGCTTCGTCTGCATCGACTCTGATGAGTGAGTATTTAGCTTGGTTGATGGTTTGTAGGAATTCATCTACTGACCAGTCTTGCATTTGAGGGAATAGTTCTTGAGCGCGAGGGAACCATTTATTCCAGAAGCTTGGTGAGCGCCCGACGTGGGCTTCCCAGAGGAGTGACTGTGACTCATGGATGCCAAGTGAGACTGCGTCACCGCTGGGTAGGCCGAAGTCATCTGATGGGAGTCCTTGCTCATACAAGCCGTGGCCTGCTTCATGCATAACGCCGAAGAGTGAGGCTGTGAAGTCGTGTTCATAGTAGCGAGTGGTGAGGCGGATGTCTTGGGGTCCGAGTGTGGTGCAGAATGGGTGAGCTGTTGTGTCTATTCTGCCTCCTTCGAAGTCAAATCCGATGGATTCAGCGATTTCTTGGTTGAGTGTTTTTTGTGCTTCTATGGGGAATGGGCCTTCTAGTTTGCGTGCTGGGTTGGCGTTTGATTTATGGACTGCTAGACGAGCTGTTTCGATGATGTGGGGGCTGAAGGTGTCGAAGATTTCTGCGATGTCTTTAGTTTTTGCGCCGCGCTCGTAGCCGCCGAGTAGGGCGTCGTATGGTTCGTCTTCGTATCCCCAGAGTTCTGCTTTTTCTTTGGCTACGGCTACTAGTTTTTCTAGGTGTGGAGCGAATAGGGAGAAGTTGTTGTTTTCGCGGGCTTCAGCCCATGCTGCTTTGGCGAGTGAGGTAGTTTGTGAGCAGCGCTCGACTAGTTCTTGTGGGAGTTTGTTGGAGCGGTCAAATCCGTGTCTCCATTCTCTGAGGTTAGCGGCTTCTGTTAGGTTGTTAGGTTTTTCTTGTTCGGCGGCTTGGAGTTTATTTTGAAATTCTGCGCCTGTTGTCATGGCGTGTATTTTGCCTGATAGGAATGAGAGTTGGTCTGCTCTGTGAGCGAGGGCTTTTTTGGGGAGGTAGGTTTCTTGGTCCCAGTTTAGGGCTGAAGCGGCGGATCCAAGGAGTGAGATTTCTTTATTGAGTGCGACGAGGTTTTGGTAGGCGTTATTCATGGGGGAATGGATTATCAGTTGGTGTTGATTTCGTCAATGTCACGGGGTGCTTTTTTGGGATTTCTGGGCTAAGTATATGGAGATGAGAACGATGGGGCCTCCTATGAAGAGGCCTAGGCCGGGGGATTCTGATTTCAGGATGAGTAATGATTCGATGACGCCGCAGAGGGGGATGAGGAATCTGTAGCTAGAAAGAAGTGAGACTGGGTAGATGGTGGAGAGGTGGTTCCAGAGTGCGAATCCTACGGCTGAGACGAATGCGAGCCATAGGGTGAGAGTGATGATTTTGGAGTCGAATAGCTGGGAGATTTCAGGGATGGCTGGGGAGCCTATGAGGAATAGAGCGATGCCACCGAGGAGGAGAGCGAATCCTGATGCTGCTTTGGAGCCCATGGTGGGTTTTATTTTACTGAAAATGATGATGCCGATGGATCCGAAGAGGGTGGATAGTAGGATGAGGATGGCTCCGAGGAGTGGGTTTGTGGCGCCAGAGCCAGGAGAATATACGGTGATGGTGACGCCGATGAATCCGAAAGTGACTGCGATCCATTGAGCTGTGCGTGGCCATGGTGTTTTGATGATGATGGGAGCAAGTATCATCCACCAGAAGCTGCCTGATCCTGCGAGTATAGCTGCAAGGCTGCCACTGGAAACATAGACACCGAGGTAGAAGAAGATGTATTGGAGGAGGGTTTGGCCAAGGGTGAATAGGGCGATGAGGCGCCATGGGGTGATCTGTAGGTCCTTGAGTGGTTGTTTAGCGGCGCAGAGTAGGCCTGTGCCTGCGATGATGAATCTGACACCTGCGAAGAGCCAGATGGAGAAGATGGTTATTTCTAATCCTTGGTTTTTCCAGTGAGCGTAGACTGATTTAATGGCGGGGAAGGCGCTACCGAATAGGAGGGCGCAGATGAGTGAGTAGAATAGGGCTTTTAGTGTGGATGGCGGCATTGGTATTAGCCGCGGCTATTTTTTCTCGATGGCTATTATGGTGATGTCGTCTAGTTGGTGGTATCCGTTGACGAATGATTTTAGGTCTTTGTGGAGTTCTTTGACGATGTGGTCAGCTCCTTTTGGTGCGGCGATTTTGAATGACTGGGCCATGCGTTCTTTGCCGTATTCGTCTTGGTTAGGGTTCATTGCTTCTGTGACGCCGTCTGTGTATAAGAGGAGGCAGTCACCGGTTTCTAGGTGTATGTCTAGGGGTTTTGTGACTCTGGTGAAGACTTCTCCGTCATCGAGTCCGATGGCGAGTCCTGGGGCTTTGATCCATTCTAAGTCACCGTTTTTTCTGATGAGTGGTGCTTTATCGTGTCCTGCGCAGACGAGTTTGATGCTGCCGTTTTTGTTGTTTATGATGTAGATTGCAAGTGTGATGAACATGTCTTCTCTGATGTCAGCGAAGATTTGTTTATTGACTCTTGAAAGAGCTTTTATGGGGTCTGTTTCACGGAGTAGTTCACTGCGAAGTGCGCTGCGGCACATAGCCATGAGTAGACCAGCTGCGACGCCTTTTCCGGCTACATCTGCAATGACAATGGCGGTTTCGCCGTTTTCTGCTGGGCCTAGTGGGATGTAGTCGAAGTAGTCACCGCTGATGATGCTTGCTGGGGAGTTTGTTCCTGTGATGCTGTAGCCTTTGATTTGTGGGTCTTCATCTGGGAGGAGGATGCTTTGGACTTCTCTGGCTACTCTGAGTTCGCTTTCGAATTTTCTTTTTTGGTTTGCTTCGTGGTGGATTTTGGCATTTCCGAGAGCGAATGCAGATTGTTCTGAGGCGGATTGGAAGAGTTTGAATTCGCTTTCTGAGAATGGGCTGCTGCTTCTGTCTCTGGTTATAACGAGTAAGCCGATGTCACGGCCTGCGTATGTCATGGGGGCTACGAGTGCGGATATTTCTTCATCGAAGTGGACGAATGCGTCACGGAATGCTTCGTGGTTTTTTACATCTGGTATGTGTTGTGCATTGCCGTTGCTGAGGATGCTTCCGAGCATTCCTTCGTCAGCGGGTATTTTGCTGAGACGGATGGAGCTTTTGATGGCTGAGGGGTTGAGCTTTGCTTTTTCTATGATTTCTACGGGTAGGCCAATGAGTTGTGGGCAATTTTTGCTGAGGTAGGATGGGATGAGGTAGCGTTTACGTTCATCGAGAAGGTACATTGCGCCGCCGGAGGCATTGATGACGGTAGTGAGTCCATCGACGATTTCGTAGTGTAGTTTGCCTTCTGAGTGGTCTTGCTCGATGGCGAGTCCGAGTGTGTGGAGGAAGGCGAGCATGCGATTTTCTTCGCCTTGGATGGTTTCTTTTTCTTGTGTTGTTTTTTGGAGGCTTTTACGAGTTTGTCTCCAGAGTGCGTAGAGGTAGATGATGATGCAGAGTACGAGTATGCTGGTGAGGATTTGGAGTGGGTAGAAGGTTTCCTCTGAGGTGGGGGAATAATTTGATAGTGTCATATGTTTTTGTTCATGATCTATCTGGTGTTTTTTTGTCCACTAAGGATGGGGGATTTATAGGTCTTGTTGGATTCGACTTTCTAGTTCTGCTTCTAGGACATCGAGGACTGTTGAGAATTTTTCGTCGTTGTTTTCGTGTGCGTCACAGAGTTCTTTGTGGGCATCAAATACGTGTTGAGTTTTATCGACTGCTTTGTCTGGGTTGGTTTGTTTGAGTGAGGCGCGAATGGATTTTAATTCGTTTTGCCATACGGCTTCTTTGGGATCTAGTTCGAGTAGCATGCTGAGGCCGAGGTCTTCGAGGGAGTTTCTGTTTTTATCGCAAGCTCCGGTTACTTGTAGGACGCCGCTTGGTAATTTAGCGAGTCTCATGGCGATTCCCGCCATGGTTCCCATGAAAGTGGAGTCCATTCCTGTGCATTGCTCTAGGTCAACGACGACGGTGTGTCTGCCTTGCGCGACTTGGCTGTCCGCCCATTGTTTCATTTGAGGGCTATTTGCAAATGAGCCTTTGCCCACACACCTGATCCACGAGAAACCGTCGAATTTCCCGACTAGAATTTGATTTTGAATGCTCACTGCTTTCTTAAGCTGGTGTTCGTTTAGATATCTCCAAATAGTAGCTCAACACTGTAAATGGTCAATGATGAAAGAATATAATTTGGATAAAGAATGGCTTTTTATTTCGTCCAGATTAATAGACATAGAAAAGACGAATATAGTCACATAGATCTTAGGAGATATTGGGGTTTAGTTTTAGAAGCGGTATTCAATGGAGGTTATGAATCTGAGGTCGTTGTGTTTTCTTGTTTTTGCGGGTGATGCTTCGTATTGGTCTTGAATGAATAACTTGAGTGAGATTCTGTCTGTTAGGATGGTTTCGAGTCCTATTTCGCCGTATAACCAATAATTTTCCATATTTTCTATAGGGGAGAAGCAAGATAGGTTTTGGTATATTCTTGTTTTGTCTGTGAGTTTAAATTCTGAGTGAAGTCCTGCGTAGAGGTTTAGGTTACTTTTATTTTGGTTACTGATTTTTTGGCTTGAGAAACCGATTCCGATTTCTGGAGTGAGCCACATGTTATTATCTTTTATTAGGAATGCGCCTTGGAGGATGGTGGCACCCATGCGGTGAGAGATGTCAGCGAGTTCGTCACTCCGGTAGTCCATTCTTAAGCCTGTGTAGTAGTCGCTGCTGTTGATTCTTTTCCATGATAAGCTAGCGAGTATTTCATCTTTACTGACGTTACCGCTGTCTTTTCCGTAGGCGTATGAAAATTTAGCCAAGTATTCATTTTGGCCTCTTTTTTTGTCTAAGGTGAAGCCTGTTGTGACTAGGGTGTTTTCGCTATTACCTTGTGAGACACTGGCGCCGAAGTGGATGGTGCTTTTCCAGCCGTGCTCTTGAAGTAGAGTCCATATTTTATGGGCGTCTTTGTGCTGCTTTGCTTTTTCGATTGAGTCTAGACCTGTGATAGCTGTGACGGCGGCAGTAGCTGGTGGTGTGATGATTAGGATTAAAGCGAGGAGCTGTGAGTGAAAGAATTTCAGCATGATGTTTTTATAGTGGGAATACGTGTGTCATAGAATCAAAAAGTGTGAGTAATGATAGTGTTTTTGTATTGGAAATTATCGTTGATGTTTTGTTTAAGGGTGCGAGTGTGTGGTTATGAGCATTTTGACGATTTCTAAATTACATCTATTCAGTTTAGTATGTTTAGCGTTTTTGGGCAATAGTTGTGCGCCTTCAGGAGGTGTTACGCATGCGCCGCACCGAACTGAGGTATCGAATACGTTGTTAGGGACTGTGGTGAACAGCTATCCAATCCGAGTGACTAAGAATTCTGGACTGGGTGCTATGGCTGCGGGATTAGGAGGATCTGCAGCTGGGTATAAGAACCTTGGTTCAGGAAATGGCAGGATACTGGGTGCGATAGCGGGGCGAATGGCTGGTGCGATTACGGGAAGGGCTGCTGAGTCTAAACTGAGAGAAAAAGGGGCGCAGGAGGTTACTGTTAGATTTAATAATAAAAATCATAGGGTTATTAGCAAAGGGTTGCCTACACTAGGTAAGGGGGATAAAGTGATGGTTCACCGTAATGTATACGGGAAAGTTCTTACGCTAAGTTTGGTTCAGTGATTGGTGGCTGATGGCTGGTTTATAGAATATTGTTATGGGTGATATGAAGGTTGATTATGGCTAGTGTTTTAGGTGTTTCGGCTCTAAGTGGAATGGGTTGCACGCTTACTGAGCATGCGGAGAGGATGAGCAGAGGAGAGGTGGGCTTGAGGCCTCTATCTGAGTTGCTGGGTGGAGGTGAGTATGAGGGTTTGCAGGCTGGTTGGATTGAGGATCGGTCGTTGATGCTATCTCGTAAATGGGCTCCTGCTTCAGCGCTGGCTTTGCATTGTGCGCGAGAGGCTGTTAAGGATGCGGGGTTATCTGGAGCTGATTTGAAGCATGCTGCGGTGGTAGCTGGTTCATCTCGAGGGAATGCCTATCTGAATGATTGGCCTGGGAGGCGGCCTTTTCGTTTGATGTCTGCCTCTAATTCGATGCATGGTGAGATAGCTTCAGCGGTGTCTATAGAATTAGGGATTACTGGGCCATGGCAGACGATAGCGAGTGGGTGTGCGGCTTCATTAGATGCGTTAGGATATGCTAAGATGTTGTTGGATGCTGGTGTGGTTAAGTTTGCTATTGTTCTGGGGGTTGAGCTGCCGTTGGTTCCTGAAATCATAGAGCACTATCAGAGAACTGGGGTTTTGACTACGAATGGAGTGAATGATCCGTATCATCCGGAGACCTCTGGTTTTTCTCCTGGTGAGGCTGGTTCTGCTTTGGTGTTAAGTTCTGATGAGGTTTCTGGTGTTCCGCGATTAACTGGCTACTGGTGTAATTCAGATGCTGATTCACCTATCGGAATGCCGAGTGACGGCAAGGGGTTAATGGAGTGCTTGAGTATGGCTGTTCGGTCTCTTAGCGGCTCAGGGAGCTCTGGTGTGTCTGCGGTGTGTCCACACGCAAGTGGGACATTGCTTCATGCTCAGGCTGAACAAGCTGCTATGTCCCAGGCGCTGGGTATGAGTGGTGCTATTAGTTTACATGCTCTTAAGCCGTATACGGGACATTCTGTGGGTGCAAGTGGAGCTTTAGATACTGCGATATTAGCTTATTATATGAAGGGGGGGATTTTGCCACCTAACTTAGCTGGTTTATCTGCTCCGATGTCAACGTTTTCATTGTCTAGTTGTTCAGTGCCGGTTAAGGATGGTGCTACTGTTCTAAAGATTGCAGTGGGGATGGGTGGGCATAATTCTGTTATAGCACTTGACTGTGGATAGTTTATTTATATGGCATGCGATAATGTTATTATTTACCAATGAATGAGATTTTTTTGGTGAGTATATAATGACCAATCTGAAAAAAAGATCAGCTATATGGTTGTGATGAGGAATTTTAGAAAGAGTTGATCTGTTTAGAGTGGATGCGGGCGTTTTTTTGTAACTGTCTGGGCTATTTTTCAGTGACTGAGCTCGTATAATTTTTTTGTTACTCATTGATAGAAATAAAAACTATTTTGTTGTTTGTCTGATACGAATCACATTTTTTTAGCTTAAGGTAGGGAAGAAGGAGCTTTCTGTTGTTCTGTGCTCTTTTTACACTGCATGGCATTATTTAAATTCATTATTATTTTTATCTTGCCGTGCGAGAGAAAACGGATATATTGTTAAGTGGATAAAGTATATTTATCTAAATTACTATAAACGCTATTTGAATAGAGATTTGGATAGTGAATAATATAAACAACATAATACAATATAATGAAAATTAATAAACAATTAGCGCAAGAGCGCAAACGTAAGGGCTTCACATTGGTGGAGCTACTCGTGGTGATAGCGATCATCTCCACATTAGGAGCATTAGCATTTGGTCCTATAATGAGCCGAATAGAGGCTGCTGAGAAAACTGAAGCTATGTCTAATGGAAAAAACCTGCATATTGCGTTGCTTTCATTTGCGACTGAAAACGGTAACACATTTCCGTCCAAATCGACAAGTAGAGATGGGTCTGTAGTTGATTCTCCAGAAGCAGCTTTTCAACAGATTATTGATTCAGGTCATGTCAAAGAAGAAAAATATTTCTGGAATAAAGCTAATGGTAGAGGTTTAATTTGTTCAATAGATTCACCGGATAACGATGGCACGCTCACAGCTGGTGAGAATGCTTGGGGATATACTAAAAATCTGTCTATTGGCGGTGATGGTGGTGCTCCTCTGATCTATGACTCTTGTAAGAGTGTTTCAACGAATACTGCAAGTTTTACAACCCTTCCATGGAAAGGGCAGGCTATCATTATCAAAGTAGATGCTTCTTGTGAGGCTTATAATATCAGCTATACAGGTAATGGAGCTTTAACAGATACTGGAGGAGAGAAGTTAGGTAGTGTTGATGTAAATAGCGGATCTTCAGGTAAGGTTGATATATTCAGTATTGTTCCTGCATATGCTGAAGCTTTAGCAACATCAGGAGGTTCTTAGGGGTTAGACTTTATATATAAACTCACATTTAGGCCAGTGGAACTGTTATCAACATGGTTCCCTGGCTTTTTTTTGTCTTTGGGGTGGTTGTTGTAGAAGTTTTTTGGTTTTTATGAGTTTACCATGGACAAGTGAGAGGAACATGCGAATTTCTAGCACAGTTTCTTAGAAATTCATGACAATCATCATCTATTCATTTACCTATGGTTAAAAATTTTAGTCTTCGGCTAGCTCTGAGGTATCTTAATCCAATACGGACGCATGTATCAGTAATCACTCTTATTTCGCTGGCAGGAGTGGCGATAGGTGTGATGGTTCTCATTGTTGTATTGTCTGTGATGGATGGTTTTGAGGATCTGGTAAAGAAGCGTGTTTTGGGCAGGGCTCCTCATATTACTTCATACCCCCAAGCTTGGCAGTATAAGCTGGACGCTGATGGGGAAGAGGTGACGATAGAGGATCAGTGGCGGGGGCATATGGAGGAGTTAAGGAGTCAGCCCTGTGTTGAGAATGCCTATCCTTTGGTGGAAGATCATGTTATTTTGGAAACTGATGATGGTGTAGTTGTGTCTAGGATGAAGGGCATAGATACTGCAAATAAAGAGGCGATGAAGGATTTCAATAGGTTGCTCAAAGCAGGTAGTAAGCCTATGGGTGAGGGTTATTTTGCGACTGTTTCCTCTGTATATGCAAAGCAGTATGGGATTCAAGTGGGTGATACAATAGAGGTGATGTCTAATAGGAATCTGAAGCAGCTGAAGCCGTTACTTGATCAGCAGGAATTTAAACCTCTGAAAGAGCAGTTTCCGGAGCAGATAGAGGTAGTAATCTCAGAACTTAAGAAGCATATGATACTGTCTGCAAACCCTAAGGGAGAGGTAAGGGAGAAGATGCTTAATCCACAGGCGCAGTTGATTAAGAAGGAGGTTCGTTCATGGCTTGCTGCTGAGATACGTAATGGGGAGCATGAGCTTGTTAATAAATTTATAGGGGATGTGTTACATACTGAGGAGCATGATCAAGATGAGAAGGGATATAATTATTATCGAGAGGGTACGAAACAGGATGCAATAGAGCTGATGGAGGAGATTAAGGGTTTAAATATTCATAAGATGGATAAGGAAGCTATAACGAATGTGGCTTTACCGAAGGATGTGGTAGTATCTGGTATTTATCAGACTGATCCATTTGCACCTGGTCCGGATCTTTTTACTCCGATGTTGCTGGCGCAGGAGCTTTATGGTGCGGGAGATACTGGGGAGATACAGGGGATAGCGGTGACGCTTAAGGATCCTTATGAGGCGGCGATGCATCTTGAAAAGAGTCTTGGAGGGATTATTACAGGTAACTGGAAGGGTCAGACATGGATGGAGCATCATAAGCAACAGTTTTCTTTGATCAGCACTCAGAAGACGATGATGACGATAGCGTTATCATTTATTATATTGATAGCGGTGTTTTCGATAGGGGCTGTGATGTTTACGATCACATATCAGAAGAAGCGCGAGATAGGTGTGATGAAGGCTCTTGGTGCTACACCTGGTCAGGTGACTAGGGTGTTTACGTTTCAGGGGGTGATTGTGGGTATTTTAGGCGCAATTATTGGGTTGCTATTGGCGCTGTTGGTATTGGCTAACTTGGGAGGGATTCAGGGAGCGTTTGCTTCTATGGGGTTTAATCCTTTTCCAAAGGATTTTTATGGGGTGGAGACGTTGCCTCATATTTTTGATCCTGAGCAGGTTTCTTATGTATGTGTAGGAGCTTTTATTCTATGTATGTTTGCGGCGTTTGTTCCGGCGTGGATAGCTTCAAGGGCGGATGCGGCTAAATCTTTACGGAATATGTAGGTATGAAGATATGGTTATTGGAAGATGGTGCTAGGACTGGGCCGTATGAAATTTATGAGATAAGGGATCGGATTTCTGATGGTGAGTTGAGTGGGGATACTTCTGCTTGGTATGAGGGTGCGGATGGCTGGGTAAGTCTGAGAGATGTTCCTGCTTATGCATCATACTTCCGGCAGTCTGATGTGGTCGATGTCATGGAAGAGGAGGGGTTATCCGGCTTAGGGGGTGAAGACGGTGTGCAGCTGGGGAATGGTGGGGAGAGGGGTGGAGCTGATGGCGGGTTTCAGTATGAGCCGCTAAGGCCTGTGAGGCGATTTTTTGCGAGGTTGTTTGATATCTATATCTATACGGTTTTGCTGTATTTTGTGAAGGTTCAGTTTGGGGTGAATCCATTGGTGGATAAGAGCCTTTTGGTTTTTATAGCTGATTATATTCCTTATTTATTGATGGATGCGTTGGCTCTTTCATACTGGGGGACTACGCCTGGTAAATGGTTACTAGGTATTGTTTTGAGGAGTCATTATGGTGCGAAGTTGGATGTTAAGACCTCTATGGTTCGATCCGCTCGTGTATGGGTGCTTGGTTTTTCGTTAGGATCATTATTTGCTGTGATTTCTTTACCGCTTTCATGGTTTATCGCTTCCAAATATGGAAAATTTTTATGGGATGTGCCGATGTATAATGTGACCCGATGCATTAATATTCAGCCTTTGAGGGTGATTGCTTATATTGTTTTCATTTGTTTTGGGGGGCTGGTTTTGGTTAATACTATCACAGACATGTTTCCTCCTGAGTTGGCTGAAAAGCTGAGAGAGTCTCTTGAGGCGGCCAAGCAGCAGAGTAGGAAGTAGTATTTGCTTCACAGTTGATCTTAAAAAATTCATCATATGGCTAACATGAAAGACATTGTTTACTTTGACCTCGAGACACAGAAAAGCTTTTCCGCGGTGGGCGGTAGTAAGCATAAGGATAAGATGGGTATGTCAGTGGGGGTTACGTATTCGACTATGACGGGTAAATATCATGTTTATGATGAAGAGCATGTGGATGATTTAGTTAATCAGCTGGTGGCGGCTGATCTTGTGGTGGGTTATAATCATATTCAGTTTGATTATCCTGTTTTGCAGGCTTATACGATTTATGATCTTGCGAGTCAGACGCTAAATTTGGATATGATGTTGGATCTTCAGGATAAGTTGGATTTTCGTCTTAAGTTGGATTCGATAGCGACCTCTTCACTGGGGACAGGCAAGACGGCAGATGGGTTGGATGCGCTGCGGTGGTGGAATCAGTATCAGAAGACGAAAGATGAGTCTTTTATGATGAAGATAGCTGAGTATTGTTGCTATGATGTGAAGGTCACGAAATGTGTGCATGAGTATGGCATAGAGCATGGGCTGGTGCACTATGAGGATAAAGGAGGGGAGAGAGCGGAAGTGGCTGTGAGCTGGTAGGAGGGTTTTTGGATGCTTGGAATTTGAGTTATGGAAGATAGTTATCGTAGGTTTATAGTATTATTCATTGTGTTGGCTAGTGCTTTACTGGTTACAGTTGGGTTTAGGAAGTTATCAGGTGAAGCTGGGTTGTTTGATTTTTTGAAACAGAATCCACCTGTTTCAATTGGAGATGATGTTAGTGGGTCTGAAGTTTCAGTTACTTTACCTGAGTCCCCACCGGTAAGGGTTTCTGATGTTCCTCATTTGACAGGTCTTAGTGAGGAGTATGCTAAGATAGCGAGAGCTGTTCGCCCGTCTGTGGTGAATGTGGATGTGACTGGGACGAAGAGGGCTAGGTTTACAGATAGGCGTGGGCATACTGTATATTTTCCGAAAAATGTGAAAGGGCAGGGTTCTGGGGTGATTGTATCAGAGGAGGGGCATATTATTACGAATCACCATGTGATAGTGGATAAGGCTAAGATTATAATTACATTAGCAAATGAGGATAAGTATGAGGCTTCATTAATAGCTTTTGATCCATCTACGGATATAGCATTGTTGAAAATAGACTCTGCAGGTAAGTTTAAGGCGTTGAAATTTGGCGATTCTGACAATGTACGTGAGGGGCATGTTGTGTTAGGTTTTGGTAATCCTTTTGGGATAGGTAGGTCTGTGACGAATGGGATAGTATCTGCGAGGCGGAGTTCGACTTCTGATAGGCAGCCTTCATTATTTCAGACTAATGTGGCGATTAATCCTGGGAATTCAGGTGGGCCGTTAGTTAATATTATTGGTGAGATAGTAGGGATAAATTCTGCTATTTTTTCTAGTGATAAGGAGAATCCTAGTTTTCAGGGTATAAGCTTTGCTATACCGTCTAACATTGTGAAGAAGACTTTTATGGATTTGTTAGAGTATCAGCGTCCGATGCGTGGATATTTAGGTATATATGCAGATGATATAGAGTCTCCCCAGGTGCGTGAGTATTATAAATATAGAGGTAGTGGTGGAGCGTTGGTTCATGAAGTAGCTTATGATTCGCCAGCGGATGTGGCGGGTATAGAGGAGGAGGATATTATAATGGAGTTTGATGGGTTGGCTGTGAGAGGAGGTGCGGACCTTATGTCATTCATTCAGAAGTCAAAGATAGGTAAAGAGGTGAATGTGGTGGTCTGGCGGCAGGGAGAGAAGCTAGTATTAAATGCTAAGATTTCACAAGTGGATGTGGGTTTATCTCGATCTCCGTCATTGAATCTGACGAGCAAGCAGGTGCAAAATATTCTTAATGCGATAGGAATAGAGCCGATTAATCTGGGTCCTTCATCGGTCAATGGAGTACGTGTGCGCAGGGTGAATCCTGAAAGTATGGCGGCAGGTAGGATACTGCCTGGAGATATTATTTATCAGATTAATAATTCACCTATATATCATGTTAAGCATTTTTTTCAAGTAGTGATCAATGCTGCAGCGACGACGAAAACTCAGTTTTATATCATCCGTAATGGCAGGCGCCGGTCTTTGCCGATAGTTATAGAGCAGGTGAACAGGCAATAGAGAGAAGGGGAGGTACCTAGTAAAAAAGCGATGTCAAAAATTCAGATACTTTCGGATGTTTTAGCGAGTCAGGTTGCAGCTGGCGAGGTGGTGGAGCGCCCGGCTAGTGTGGTGAAGGAAATGGTTGAGAATTCTATTGATGCTGGATCTAGGCATGTTGAGGTGGAGATACAGAAGGGAGGTTCTTCACTGATAAAAATAACGGATGATGGATGTGGTATGAGTAAAGAGGACGCATTGATGTGCTTAGAGCGGCATGCTACGAGTAAGCTCAGGGATGTGAAGCAGCTGGCGGCTATATCTACGATGGGCTTTCGTGGTGAGGCTGTTCCGAGTGTGGCTAGTGTATCCAAGATGCGTATTATGACGCGTGAGTCTGATAGTGTGGAGGGGACGGAGATTAGAATTGAGGGAGGGGTAGTTAAGGATGTTAGGGTGGCTGGGATGCAAGGTGGTACGGTTTTTGAGATTAGGAATTTATTTTTTAATGTGCCGGCAAGGAGGAAGTTTATGCGGACTGAGAGTACTGAGTCTGCGCATGTGGAGCATCAGGTGAAGCTACATGCTTTAGCGTATCCTGAGATTAGATTTACGTATAAGAGGGATGGAAGAGTAGTATTTGATGTGCCTGGTACGCCTGACCGAAGGACACGGATAGCTGGGCTGTCTGGAGGAGAGGTGGGGAGAGCTCTGATAGAAGTTCCGTATGCTGAGCAGGGCGGGATGGAAGTTCAGGGTTATGTGTTACCGTCTGAGTATGCTAGGAAGGGGCGGAGGCAGCAGTTTGTATTTCTTAATGGTAGGCCTGTTGAAGATGCGGCTATTAGTAGGGCTATTAAAGATGGGTTTAAGGGTGGGGTGGTGGATGGTTTGAATCCTACGGCTTGGTTGTGGTTGAGGATGGATCCAGCGTTAGTTGATGTGAATGTGCATCCGGCTAAAAAGGAAGTAAGGTTTCACAAGCCATATGATGTAAGGAGTCTGGTTCTTCAGGCGGTGGAGGCACGCCGGATTCCAGAGAGTAATGTTTCAAGTTCTGCGGCTGTTAAGGCGAGGGGTGAGGCTAAAATAATATCTAGGAAGAGTGGTGAGGTTTCTCCGATAGTTAGGCAGCCGTTTCAGGTAGATTCTGGTAGTGATTTAGAGTTACCTGAGAAGGAGAAAGTTATTGATTATAGGGAGGGGGATGGGCAGAGATTAGAAGTACCCGAAGCGGTTAGTCCGTGTTTTCCTGCGGCTGCTCCTGAGCAGGAGGAGCTGGAGATAGAGGAGGAGGAGCGACCTAGGTTTGAGTTATTAGCGGTTCTGCACGATAGGTATATTTTGATGCAGGGAGATGATGGGCTGGTTTTATTAGAGCCGATGGCAGCTAGAGAGCGCATTGTGTATGAAAAAGTTATTCAGTCAGTGGAAGGTGGGGGAGAGATAGAGAGTCAGGGGCTATTGGTTCCTGAGGTAATTGATCTTGATTCTAGGGATCTTGATGTGGTGATGGGGAATATGGGCAATTTTAGTGAGGCTGGTATTTCTGTAGAGCCTTTTGGAGGAGGTTCTATTCAGGTCCGTAGTTTGCCAGCTGTTGTTCAGACTGAGAATCCTAGAGAATTTATTTTATCGATGATTGATGAGCTGATAGAGACTCAGGGTGGGAGGCGTGCTAAGCAGATGGCGTTTGAGGCTTTTGCTGAAACCTTAGCGAGTAGGATTTCTAGATATGAGCGGTGTGATATGCGGGGTGTAGAGAGTCTTTTGGATTCATTGTTTGATTGTGATCTGCCTTACTGTACTCCGGATGGTAGGCCAACGTTGATCCAGATTTCGATGAAGGAGTTAGAGAAGAAATTTAAAGGTTAGATTTTTATGAGTGTGTTATTAGTAGTGAGGGAAAATGATGGTAAGTCACGTCTTGTGGACTTGGCGGCTAGGTTTTCTGCAGCTAAGGGGTGCGATCTCTATGTGGTGAGTCATTCTTCTGGTGAATCTCTTCCTGATATGGGGAAGCTAGACTGGGGTGAGGGTGAGATCAAGGAGTTGGAGCTGACTAGCTCGAATTCCTACTGGATGATCAGAGAGTTGGTAGATTTATTGAAGCCTGGTTTGTTAGTTCTGAATGATGCTACAGATCATCCTGATTTGTATACGAAAGCGATCAATAGGGCTATTAATGAGATTAGTTGTGAAGTGATGATAGTAAGGCTGGGTGAGGGGGGGCAGCATGAAGATAAGATACTAGTTCCGTGTGGTGGAGGGAGGCATTCTAGGGTGGCTCTAAAATTAGCTCATAGGATGGTGGGTCTGGATACGACTGCTTTGTTTGTTGAGCCGAATGTTGATGAAGTTTCGGCGTCTGTTGGGTTTGCGCAGCTTCATAGGCAGTTATCCCGGTCAGGCATTCCGGCTGATGAGGTGTCATGTGAGGTGGTCTTGGAGGATGATGTCTTTAGGGGGATACGTTGTGAGGTAGAGAGGAATGATTACGGATTGGTTTTGATTGGAGCGACGGGTCATAGTTCTGTTAGGCGTAAGTTATTTGGGACGGTGCCTGATAAGTTGATGCGAGGTGAGAAGGGGATGAGTATATGCGTGCTTCGTTCGGCTAAGCCAATGGGCAGTGTTTTCCGCGATAATGTAGAGCGGCTGCTTCATATTAATGTTCCGCAATTAAACCGTGAGGAACGAGTGCATCTTTTTGATGAGATAGAGCAGAAGTCACGTTGGTCATTTGATTTTGCTGCTTTGATTATGTTGTCGACGATGATAGCGGCGCTGGGTTTGCTGTCAAATAGTGGTGCGGTGGTAATAGGTGCGATGTTAGTTGCTCCGTTGATGACGCCTATACTTGGTGGTGGGTTGTCGCTTGTTCAGGGCAACTGGCCTCTATGGAGGCGATGTCAAACTGCGGTTTTGTTAGGTTTTTTGAGTGCTCTTTCTATTGGAGCGTTGATGGGGGTTTTGGCGAGACTGTTAGATATGCCAATGACATCACAATTGGCGATGAGGGGTGAGCCTAGTACGTTAGATTTAGGGGTGGCTTTCTTTTCTGGTGTAGCTGCGAGTTATTGTATGGCTAGGCCAAAGCTAAGTAGTGCGCTGGCTGGAGTGGCTATAGCAGCTGCGCTTGTGCCGCCCATTGCTACGACTGGTATTTGTTTAGTGCTGGGTAAGTTTTCAGTGGCACAGGGTGCTGCTTTATTATTTGGGACGAATGTGGTGGCTATAGTGGTGGGAGCGGCGTTTAATTTTTATTTAGCGGGGATACGTGGCCGGAAGACAGATGGTAGTGGGATTTGGTCTCGGAGATTTCTTATTGTATTTACTTTGATTATGGCTGGTTTGATTGTCCCGCTGACGTCAGTTCTCGTTGAGCGTATTGCTGGTCCTGTTGAGGTTGAGAAGGTTCTTGTAGAGCTAGCTAGTGAGCATAATGTTGTAGTGAAGCGTGTTCAGCGGTCTAGCCATCTGGATGGGCTTTCGCTGATAGAGGTTACATTAGAATCTGCTTATCCAGTTGATGCTAGTGTTATTGGTTCATTGAAGCGTGCTGTTGAGAGAGCGACTGGGGAGAAGGTTCATATGAGGGTGACTACTGTCTTGGTTACGGAGATGTGATGTGGTGGCTTTTCTCTGACTGGGCAAGGACGATCATTGTTCTGCAGGGGATGTAGAGTTGTAAGACGTGTTTGTTAGATATGTTTTGGGTGAAGTGCTCAGTGCTCATTGATACTCGATCATGACCGCCGTAGGCTGATAGATCTGTATTGAGGATGATTTTATACTTACCTGGTATGGGTATGGGTATTTGATAGTCTGTTAGAGATGTTTCTGGGTGTATATTTAGGACGAAAATGAGATTTCCTCGCTGGTAGGCGAGTATTTTATCGTCTTCTTTCAACCAGAGTTGTTCTGCTTGTTTTTGAGCAAGGGTGTTGTGTTTTTTATCTAACTGGAGGAGTTTTAGGTCAAATTCAGCGAGTTGCTGGTATTTGAGTTTAGGGTCTTCTGTGAGTGACCATTGGCGGCGACAGAAGTGATAGGACCAGTTATTTCCCTTGCGGGGGAAGTCTAGCCATTCTGGGTGTCCGAATTCGTTTCCCATGAAATTTAACCAGCCTTCTCCTGCTAGGCTGAATGTGAGGAGGCGAATGATTTTATGTAGGGCTATTCCTCGGTGTATGATGGGGTGGTTATCTGCAGTGGACATGTGTTCATACATTTCTTTGTCCATGAGTCTGAATGCTAGTGTTTTGTCGCCCACTAGAGCTTGATCATGACTTTCTGCATAGCTGATATTTTTTTCGGCATGGCGTCTGTTAGTCAACGTGTTCCAAATTTCATGCATGCTCCATTCTTCATCACGCGATTCTTTGATTGTTTTAATCCAGAAGTCTGGGATTCCCATTGCTAAGCGGTGAGTGAATCCGATGCCTCCTTCAGTTACTGGACGGCAGAGTCCTGGCATTCCGCTCATGTCCTCTGCGATGATGATGGCATGCGGGTTGATTTCTAGGGTAAGTGTGGTGGCGAGCTGGAGGTAGAGGATGGCGTCTTTATCGACTGCTTCGTCGAAGTATTTGTCTAGTTTATTGAATGAAGTTTGGCCGTGGTGGTGGTAGAGCATGGATGTGACTCCATCGAAGCGGAAGCCATCAAACTTGAATTCTTCTAGCCAGTAGCGGGTGTTAGAGAGCAGAAACTGTCTGACGTCAGGTTTGCTGTAGTTGAAGCATTTTGAGTCCCATTGTGGTTGGTTTCCTTTGTCGCCACTGTGGAAGTATTGGTGGTCAGTGCCATCGAATTCATTGAGTCCTTCGCTGATATTTTTTACTGCGTGTGAGTGGACGACATCGAGTAGTATGGCTAGTCCGTGATGGTGAGCGGTATCGACTAGATATTTTAAATCTTCTGGTGTTCCGAATCTTGAGCTGACGGCGAAAAAGTTTGAGACATGGTATCCGAAAGATCCGTAGTAGGGGTGTTCTTGGATAGCCATGAGCTGAATGACATTGTATCCTGCTTTTTTGATGTAGGGTATGGTGTTGTCAGCGAATTCTCGGTAGCTGTGAATTCTGGGTTCTTCGCCGCTTATGCCTACGTGAGCTTCATAGATGAGGGGCGTGGTGATGGAAGAGGTGTTGAATTTTCTGTGTTTCCATGGGTAAGGCTGCTTTGGCAGCCAGATTTGGCCGGTGAAATCATGTGTTATTGGGTCTTGGGTGGCGCGTTTGATGTATGCAGGTATGCGGTCTCTTACTGATCCATCTGCGCCTTTGATGCGGAATTTTATGTCTTGTTTATGGTTGAGAGTTTTTCCTGGGAGGGATATTTCCCAGAGTTTGGTGTTTTCATTTTGTGAGAGCTGATGTTTTTCACCTGACCATTTATTAAAGTTGCCTATGAGCTGGATATTTAGTGCGTTGGGTGCCCACTCTCTGATGATCCATTGGTCATTTGATGCGTGGTAATGTATGCCCAGTTTTAGGTGGTTTGATGCGAAGTCATAGAGTGAGCTGTGGATGGTGTTGATTTGTTTTATTTCTTGGTTAAACTGGTTTATACGTTCATTGATCTGGCTTGTATAGTTTGTGAGCCAGGCATCGTCTTTAACGAGTTTTGGGGTTATCTTTGATTGATTATCCATGAACGGGTTTAGTTTTACTGATTTGTCTGGTCTGGGACGATGATAATGTTTTTTTATTTCAGATAGGTAGTGGGTTGATTTTTTTTAGGATGGGGTAGTGTGATTAGTGAGTTTTTTTGGTTATTATGGCTTGGAAGCAGCTGGTATTAGATGAAATGAAGGTTGGATTCCTAAAAATTTTCACGGGGTGATTTTTTTTATAGACAAATTCTCTATGCTGTATTAACAAGTCGTCAGTGACATCGATAACCGATGTGACCTAAATGGGACGGTAGCTCAGCGGTAGAGTAGGAGACTCATAAGCTCTTGGTCCCGAGTTCAAGTCTCGGTCGTCCTACCATTTAATAAAGCGCCTTATCTGACTTAGATAAGGCGCTTTTGTTTTTAAGAGATTTTATTTTGTCTAGGATGTAGATAGGCTGGTACTGTGATGTTCCTATTATATCATTGTTCACATTATTATCATGGTGGTGTTATACCATTTTCACAGTTATTCTGGATTGATAGTAGTTTCAATATATTTGAGACCAGCAGCAGAGCTGATTTTTTGAAGTGCACAACAATATATCAAGATTAGCTTCGTATTGGTCAGTTGCATAGTCCACTTTGCGCTTTCCTTTTACCTTGCTACTCTTGCTATCTTGTTGTGCTATCAATCCATTCTAACAGTTCAAGTGGTATTACTATGTGGGAGTAGCAAATTAGGGTCTGTAAGCACGGAAAAAAATGTTCAGATTATTTTTGCTGGTTTTGACTTCTACTCTTACTACTTCGTTAACGATTACGGGAGTGGCGAGGGCTGTTATTCCATTAGTTGATGGTGTGATTCCATCGGCAAGGTGCCATTCTTTTAGGTTAAGAGACCATTGGTAAGTGATGGATGGATCTAATTTTCCTTCTGCATTTGGTAGATGAGATAAGATGTATTCTCCTATCGAGGGGTTGGCTGATAGGGCTTTAAGTTTTAGGTCAATCTGTGTAGGATTTAAGTTATTATTTGTAGCTTCATCTTTGTTGGATATAGCTTTTTTATTTAATTTTTTGGTGATTGGGAGAATTTCTCCAAATACTTGAACCTCGGCTAGCTGGAGAGTGTGATCTTGTCTGCGGTTTTTGCCAAGTAGTTCAATACGCACTCTGTGTCCGATGACTCCGCCAGTGTTCCACTGTTTAGTGGTATTAGCATATCCTGAATTTTCATAAAATATTTCTCTTGCTGTTATTATTCCGGCTTTGTTGATGACGGTTATTTTGAAGTTTGAGAGTCTGTTGCCTAGGGTTTTTCCGTTATGAAAATCAGTGCGATTATATAGTATGATGTGATCAATTAGGCGATCAGGCCCGAGGTTAACCTGCCACCAGGATTTAGGGGTGTCTCCTCTTGTGTGACTGATAGTCGGGTTCTGCCAGTTCCATACTCCGTTTGTGTTTCCATCAATAGCGAGCTTGGCGAATCCTGTATTGTTTTTGGAGTTGGGGAATGCATTGCTTGACTGCGAAGCTACAGCTGAGGGCTCAAGGCATAAATTACGCAGAACGGGCTTGGTTTGTTTGGTCTGGGCTTTGATCTCGATAGCTGCCATAGATGTTAGGTCGTTGTTATTGGCTTTTCTAAATGCGTAGTCTTTCTTGCTATTGGCGTTTGGTTCGATGCAATGGCCACTTGAGAAAGAGGTCCACCTGTTGCCTGCGAATAAATCAGTAGGTGTGTCTTCTTTGAGTGGTGCTGCGGCGATCATGTTTGGGGCTCCGTTTTTTCCATTTTCTCCAGCGTTTAAAATGGCTGCTATTATTAGTGATTTATCTTCGGTGGTTTGTAGGGGTATTTTTCTTTTTTTCTTTTGGTTTTGGAAGATTGAGCTTTTAGCTCCAATACCTGGTGCTGTTCCTTTGAGTTGGTAGATGGCGTAATGTGAGCCGTTATGGTTGGCTTGGTTCACTTTGAGGTCGCCAGCTTGGCCGGGATTATCCAGGTAGAAGAAGGCTAAGGTAGGAATGGCTGTTTTTTTAGAAATTACTTTAGTCATGGGGCGACCGGCATAGGTTACTGATTGGAAGTTGCCTCTGAATTTTCCAGGCCATGCATGTTCAGCTCCTAGTATGACGATTAGTTTGTCAGCATTACTAGCGTCATAATTTTTCTGAATGGTTTTAAGTCCTTCACCTTTTGCGATTGAGCCTTCTATGGTTTCTAGTAGGCTGATATTTTTTAGGTGGGTGTCTTTAGGTGGAGCTCCCAAAGTTAGATTCATGACTGATCCTGGAGGGCTATTTACTTGAATGCGAATACCTGATTTCGTTCCATCCCACCATCTAGCGCTGGGGGTAGAGTGGTCGTCAAATACTTTGCTTGTGTTATCGAATGCGTCGGTGTGGTCGCCTTTATTAAGGCCGTTTTCGAGGTCGAATTTTCCGTCTTGTTGTTCTAGTGAGACACGGTAGTGAAACTCTGGACTTCTAATATCAGCGGTGTTTCTGCCCTTGGTTTCATCGATGTGCCAGATGAGTATACCTTGGTCTATCACTGCATTTTGAGCCCATCTATCTTTACCCCCTCTGTTTTCTATAATGAAGAATTCTTTTGGGTTTGCGGGGTTTACTATCCGGAAGCCGTCACTTTTTTCTGCGGTGAGGGAGGTATTAAGGTATTGGTCAGCGGTTATATCTATTATGTCTGCCCAGCCTAGGATGTATTTATGGTAGATGTTCATTGGTGTAGGTGTTCTACCGTTATTGACATTCGATCCTGACATTAGGCTGTAGAAGCCAGTGCCTTTACCAATGCCTGTATCACCGGGGATTTCTTTTAGATTATTGTCGTATAAGTCTGGGAGGTTGTAAACGAGGTGACCTGTTTCATGAGCGAACATTCTCAGTGACGGTGTGGCTGAGTCTATGCCGCTGATATGAAATCTGCTAGCAATTGCTTTTTTTCCATTAACGGTAAGGGTAATGTTTGTGTTTTTATTTATGCCTATATGTGGTCTGATGTTTCTGCCTCTATTAGTTTGGGGGAATAGGATGGTGGTATATTGGATAGTGTCATCTTTGACTGTAATTCCGTCTAGGTTTTCACCGGTTTTGTTCAGAGTGGTTATGGTTTCTCTGAGTATGAGTTTTGCTGCTGTGATGTTGGGTCTTACATGGGTGTTTTTTGGGTAATCATAATAGTAATAGCTGTTACGAGGTCTTGGAAGTGTGATGACTTTTGTTACGAGGTTTGTGAAGTCGGATTTGCCTCTTGATTGGTCCAGAAAGTATTGTCTTATGGAGCTGGTGTTTCCACCTTCTGTGTAGTTGAAGTTATTGCAGTATCTGTGGATTGCTGCTTGAGTGGATGGGAAATTTATAGGGTCAAATGCTTTGGTTGCAGGGTCATCTGGGAATTGGACTGGTATGGTAAGGCCTCTTGGTTTTTGTGCTCCTGGAATGGGTGAGAAGGGGCCTGTGACGTCTGCGCCGTGAGCTCTTAGTCCAGTTGGTTCTGGGACGCTTGCTTGAGTTTGTTTCGCTGATTTTGTGGATGATTTTTTGCTTTGGTGAGGCTGAAGATGGTTGTTATGATTTTCGGTATATTCGTCAGGCAGGGCGTGTAGTAAAAGTATGTTATTAAGAAGAGCGGCTTGGATATGAAGAGAGGAGTAAAAGGTGATAGCGATTATTGTGGTAATCATTTTCATAATGGTGTGAGTTCGCATGATTTTGAATATAGTGATGTGTTCATTGGTATAGCGTTGTATAAAGTATTTTTAGAAAAAATGACTCACGCAGGGGTGTGGATAAAACCCAGGTTATGTGAATACACAACTCTAATTTTGCAGAAATGCTTTTTTTTTCTGCGGATCTTCTCTTCAAAGATTTTTGATGTTTTAAGGGGATGAATCACGTCTTCTATTTATGTGTGGGAGGAGTGTGAATCACGATGGATTTCATTACTTTTCAGCCAGTTGCGTGGGCTCTTGGTGCTTTTTTGATTTTAGGCTGATTTTGTCTAATTTTTTTTGGTATTTTAGTGCGAGTTCCTTGTTGTCTGTTAAATTATAGATATGGGTGAGTTCTTTGTAGGCATCTATTTCTTTTGGGTAGAAATGGATTATTTTTTTGTATTCAAGGATGGCGTCATCGTAGCGGGTCTCTTTTGCGTAGCGGCGAGCTAGTCTGAAGGTTAGTGGGGGTTTTTTGAATTTCTGATCTGGGTAGATTACTGTGGTAAATACTCTGCTAAAGAAGGCTGAGAGGGGGTTAATGATTTCTGTGTGAGTTAATATGATGGTAAAGAGAATGGCTGAGAATCCGAAGAATGCTAAGTATCCTGACAACACGTCTTTGATTATGGCTGCTGCTATAAGGATTGCTATGCCAATGGCAAAAGATACAGTAGCTAAAGAGTAGCGGAAGATGGTTGTTTTCTTCATGACGTGTTTTTATTTAGCTGTTTATGGTTTATTGTTGATGGGTTGTTACGTAGGTTTAGAGAGCTTCTACTTCTGTGAAGTAGGCTCCGCCTGATTCGCCGTTTTTGTTGTAGAGTTTTGTGATGAGTTGGGTAGGGCCTTTAGGTAGGTTGATTTCAAAGACGACGGCTTTACTGTTTGGTTTTACTTGCTGTTCGATAGTTTTACCTGCGATGTTTATGGATGCTTTAGTGGCGATGAGTGGTTTATTAGCTTCTTTTGGGAACTGGCGGAGTGTGATGCGGTAGCGACCGGTTTGTTTTACTTCTAGGATCCAGGGGGCTGTGACTTTAGGGAGTTTTTTGATGATGTTGAAATGCCATGGTGGGTTACCTTGTGGCATATACCAGTCTTGTGAGCAGAGTGTGGTGGGGTTGTCATCTGGGTTACCGATGTCTATGCTGACTGGTGTTAGGCGTGGTGAGATTTTTTTCCAGAATGGGTCATAGAGTTTACGTAGTTTTGCGACTATTTCTGGGTGTTGGGCAGCGATGTTTTTGCTTTGTGTGGGGTCTGTTATGATATTAAATAGGCGTTCATGTCCTGAGTTAACGAGTCTCCATTGTTTGGTGATGACGACTGAGAATTCTCTTGGTTTTGGTGGCATTTTGTTGCCGTAGGGGCCGCCGATGTATTGGAGGACGAGGTGTTGGCGTTTCCATGTGGTTTTGTTGTTTTTGAGGAGTGGTTTTAGTGAAATGCCGTCTGGACGATATTCTTTTGGTATTTGGATTCGGCAGAGGTCTGCAAGGGTTGGGAGTATGTCAATGTGTGCTGCTAGGGTGTCTATGTCTTTGCCGCCTGTTAGTTTTCCAGCTGGCCAGTGTATGAAGAGGGGGACGCGGTGTCCGCCATCGTAGACGGATGATTTGCGTCCTCTCATTCCTGCGTTGTAGCCTTTTACGGGAAGGGAGTCTAGTGGTCCGTAGTGTGGATCCTTTCTGTTTAGCTCGAAACCTGCGGATGTTCCGTTGTCAGTCATGAAGATGAGGATTGTGTTTTTGGTGAGTTTTAGGGTGTTTAATTTTTCACGGAGTGCTCCGATGTTGTGATCGATGTTGGCGATCATTCCGTAGAAATTTGGTCTGACTACATTGGGTTTGTCTTTGTATGGGGCTGCCCATTTTTTTGGTACGATGTATGGTGAGTGTGGTGCGTTTAGGGCGAGGTAGAGGAGGAATGGTTTTGTTTTGTTTTTTTCGATAAATCGGGTTGCTTCTTGGAACCAGACGTCTGTGCAGTATCCTTTGAATGTTTGGAGTGTTCCGTTTTTTTCGTATGTGTCGTCATAGTAGTCATTTCCCCAGTGGTCTGATGCTTGGCCGATGCCGCCGCATCTGTGCCAGACTGTGTGATGAAAGCCACGGTCTTGAGGTCTGTGTGGGGCGTTGTCACCGAGGTGCCATTTACCTATCATGGCTGTGTTGTATCCTGCGTCTGCGAAGAGGTTAGCTATTGTTTTTTCGTCTCTGTGCATCATGGAGCGTCCTGAGCTGGTGCGGAATGCTCCTGTGATTCCGGGGTGATTTCCTGTTAAGAGGGCAGCGCGGGTGGGTGTGCAGAAGGGGCTTACGTGGAAGTCTGTGAAGCGGATGGATTCTTTGTGGAGATTGTCTAGGTGGGGAGTTTTTAGGGTTGGGTTTCCGTGGCAGCTGAGGTCGCCGTAGCCTTGGTCATCTGTCATGATGATGATGACGTTAGGTTTTGTGGCTTGGGAGTAGGTGCAGGTGAGGGATAGTATGGCTGTGAGGAGGGTGGTGAGTAGTTTATTCATTTGGGTTATGGGATGAATTTGACGATGTGTTTTTTGCTGAGGCGGAGGATGTCATTTGGTTGTGGTGTGATGGTAGAGTTGGGTTCTGTGAGTTTGTTTCCGTTTATCTGGATGGCTCCTGGGATGATGCTTTGTTTTTTTATTTCGCTGTTGGATTTGTTGATTTTGAATGTTTCTTTGAAGATGTGTGATGTTAGTGTGAGGAGTGTGGGGTTATGGGGGAGTGATGTGATGGAGATCTGGGTGGCGCCTGCGGCGATGTTACCTGAGCTGCGTTCGATGGAGATTTGGATGGCTTGTTCTGCTGCTTCTGCGTTGTGGTATCTGGTGGCGATTCTTCTTGCTAGTTCGCGTTTGGCTTCGCGTGGGTCTTGGTTAGTGTCACAGGTTTGGCCGAGTAGCATGGTGTAGTATTTGAGCATGAGCTCGTCTGAGATTCCCATGATTTTGTCTATCATGGCGGTAGCTGGTTCGCTGACGCCGATGTAGTTATGTGATGATTTAGACATTTTTTTGGTTCCGTCTAGGCCTTCTAGAAGTGGCATGAGGATGACGACTTGTTGGGGCATGCCTTGTTCTTTTTGCATATCACGGCCGACGAGGTTATTGAAGAGTTGGTCTGTGCCGCCTAGTTCGACGTCTGCTTTGACCATGACGGAGTCCCATCCTTGCATGATGGGGTATTGGATCTCGTGAAGGCGAACTTCTGTGCTGTCTGCGATGCGGTTTTTGAAGTCTTCTCGTTGGAGCATTTGTTGGAGTGTGACGCGTGAGTTGAGTTTGAGTATTTCTTCGTATGTCATTTTACGGAACCAGTCACCGTTGTATACGACTTCTGTTTTTTGAGGGTCTAGTATTTTGAATGCTTGTTCTGTGTATGTTTTGGCGTTTTCTAGGACTTCTTCTCTGGTGATGGGTGGGCGGGCGGTGGAGCGGCCTGTGGGGTCACCGATGGTGGCGGTGAAGTCACCGATGAGGAGGACGGCGGTGTGTCCGAGTTCTTGGAACTGTCTGAGTTTTTCGATGGCGACTGTGTGTCCGAGGTGGATGTCTGGAGCGGTGGGGTCGACGCCTAGTTTGATGCGTAGTGGGCGGTTGAGTGCTAGTTTTTCAGTGAGTTCTTTTTCGCTGAGGACTTTGGCGGTTCCGGAGGTGATTTTTTGTAGTGCTTGGGTGATGGTTTTATTGCTCATGACGTGGTTTTTAGTAGAGTGATTTTGTTGTTGTGTGAAGCTTTTTACGAATTTTAGGGTTGTGTGTTATGTTGTGTGTGTGGTTTTTTGTGAGCTTGTTCTTGCTTTACATGGCTGTGCTGGCGAGTTATTGTTTGTGTGGTATGGCGATGGATCATGAGGTTGATATAATTTTAGCAGCAAAGCGTGCGGGTATAGACCGTATGAGGGAGCGTCAGAGGCGTGTTCATCATGGGATGGCTCTGATGGTGGAGTCTAGGCCGGAGGTGATAGGTGATGCTGTGAAGCGGGTGAAGGCTAGGTTGGAGGGGTCGGTTGTTGCTAGTAAGGAGATTTATGAGGAGTGGTTGGTTATTTTGGAGAGTTGGCCGATTGAGCGTGTGGTGGCTTTGTTAAGGGATGATGCGGTTGATGGTGAGCAGTTGCGGGCTTGTGCTCCGTTTGATTTGGAGCGTTAATTGGGGTTGATTGATGTCTGAGGGTAAGGAGTTATTTATTGAGGATTTGAAGTTGGCTTTGAGGGCGGCGGCGCTGGCTTATGATAGGCGGAGGTTTGTGATTTTAGGTTCTGCGGCTATTTTGGCGACTCATCCTGATGCGCCTAGTTTTTTGAGGCTTTCTGCTGATATTGATATGTTTCCTTTGCGTAAGTTAGATACGACAGATTTTCAGTTTGGTGACGAGCAGGTGGGTCAGGCATCTGAGTTTGAGGTAGAGCATGATTTTTACATAGAGCGGCTGGGTGACTGGACGATGTTATCACAGCCTGATGGGTGGCTGGGGCGCTGTGCTAAGTATGATACTTCTGTTGAAGTTGATGGTCGTAGGGAGGTGGTGGAGGGGTTTTGTCTTATGCCTTTGGATCTGGCTTATAATAAGCTGGAGGCGGGGAGGGATAAGGATGTAAATTTTGTAGCTGGGTTGCTTACTGAGGGGATTATTACTCAGGGTGATTTGGAGGGATTTATAGCTGAGGGGTGCCCGCACGAGGAGTTGATGCCTCGGGTTTTGAGGAATCTGGAGCTGGTTAAGGGTGTGATGAGTTCTTCTTAGACTGGCAGGTCATAGCTTCTGCCTGTGACGCCATCGAACCAGTTTATGTATGCTGCGTTGACTGTGGCTACGCCGCCTGGTGTGGGGTAATTTCCTGTGAAGTACCAGTCACCGCATGGTTTTTCTATGGCGGCGTGGAGGTTTTCTATGGATTGGAAAATGATTTCTATTTCTCCTTTCCAGTCTATGCCATCTGGAGTGACCATGAGGCTGATTTCTGCGGAGATTTCTTCTGGCGTGAATGCGCTGTAGATCATTTTGACCATGTTGGAGCGCTCTCTGGCTGGTTTTTTGAGTTCTGCTTTACAGGCTTCGTAGACTTCTGTTAGTATTTGGTAGTTTCCTGCTTTTTTGTGGAGAGCGACTGCTGCTGAGAATGCGGTGAATTTTCCGAGTTCTGACATGTCTATTCCGTAGCAGTCTGGGTAGCGTATCTGGGGTGCGGTGGAGCAGATGGTGATTTTACGTGGGTTGGTGCGTGAGAGGATTTTAAGAATGGATTGTTTGAGTGTGGTTCCTCTTACTATTGAGTCGTCTAGCATGACGAGGACGTCGTCTTCTTTGACGATGCCGTAGGTGATGTCATAGACGTGTGAGACGAGTTGAGCTCTGCCTTTTTCTTGAGAGATGAATGTTCTCATTTTGACGTCTTTGTGAGCCATTTTTTCACCTTGAGGCCAGTTTTTTAGGATGAGGTCGTCTAGGAAGTTTTCGTCGATGGTGCCGTTTTTGGCGGCTTCAAGGAGTTTGGCGCGGACTTCTGTTCTGCGGTGGAGGCGGAGGCCTTCCATGAGTCCGTAGTATGCAGTTTCTGCGGTGTTAGGGATGAATGAGAAGACGGCTTTGTCGAAGTTGCCGTCCATTGATTTTAGGACTTGCTGAGTGAGCATGGCGCCCATTTTTTTTCTTTCTTGGTAGATTTCTGGGTCATTACCGCGTGAGAAGTAGATACGTTCGAATGAGCAGGGTTTGAATTCTTGTGGTTCTGCGAATTGCGATGTGGAGATGTCGCCGTGGTGGTCTACGACGATCATTTGACCTGGGTTGAGTTCTTTGACGTTGTTTTGTTCTGCTTCGAAGACGGTCATGAGAGGGACTCGTTCTGATGCGAATGCGATGACTTCATCGTCTATGTAGTAGTGGCATGGTCTGATGCCTCTTGGGTCGCGCATGACGAACATGTCACCGTTGCCTGTGGCGCCTGAGATGGCGTATCCACCGTCCCAAGGTTGAGCGGATTCTGCGACGATTTTATGGAGGTCCATTTCTTCTGAGATGATGGCTGGTATTTCTGTTCCTGGGATGCCTTTGTCTCTGAGTTGGTGGTAGTGGTCTGTGTGGGCTTCGTCCATGTGGAAGCCGATTTCTTCAAGAACTGTTTGAGTGTCAGTTCCGAATATGGGGTGTTGTCCGCGCTGGATGAGTGTTTGGTTTAGAGATCCGGCATTGGTCATGTTGAAGTTGCCTTGGACCATGAGTGTTCGTGTGGGCCAGTTTGAGCGACGGATGTATGGGTGGCATGAGCTGGAGTCAAATTTACCGGATGTTCCGTAGCGGAGGTGTCCCATGAGGATTTCGCCGCCGAAGTCGAATTCTGATTTGACGCTTTCTGGGTTATTTTGCTGGAGGTATCCTTTTCTGGCCATTTTGTTAAAGCTTTTGATTTCTTTATTGAATATGGCTGCGAGTGCGTCTTTGTCAGCGTTTCTTCTTCTGAAGAGGTATTGCTGACCGATGGGCATGTTTAGTTTACAGCAACCGATTCCGATTCCGTCTTGTCCACGGTTGCGTTGTTTTTCCATTAGGAGGAAGAGTTTGTTGAGGCCCCAGAGTGCGGTTCCGTATTTTTCGATGTAGTAGGCAATTGGCTTACGTAGTCTGACTACGGCGATTCCGCATTCGTGTTTCAGTGGGTCACTCATGATTTAGGGGTTTTGGTGTTGTTTTTTTTAGCTGGCTGATTTCTCAGAGACTCTGACGCCTTCGTTTGGTGAGACTGATCCTAGGATGTGACCACCTGGTCCAGCTAGAAGGGCTTTTTCGACGTTTTCTGGGGCTACGATGGCTACCCATCCTATTCCCATGTTGAAGGTGTGGAATTTATCATCTGCGTCTATGAAGTCGAATAGTTTACGCATGGGTGGGTTGTTCCAGTATGGGATTTCTAGGTCTGCGCCTAGGCCTTGGAAGAGGCGTTCTAGGTTTTCTGGGAGTCCTCCACCGGTGATGTGTGCGTATGCTTTTGGTGTGATTCCAGCGGCTTTTATGTCTGCTGTGACGTCGTGATAGAGGCGTGTGGGGGCGAGTAGTGCGGTAATTTCTTCTTTGTTGAATAGGTTTTTGTTTTCTGCAAGTACTCTGCGGATGAGGCTCCATCCGTTGGCGTGTGGGCCGTCTGATGGGTATCCGATGAGGATGTCACCTTGTTTGATGGTGGTGGGGTCTATGAGGTCTGGTTTTTCGACGCAGCCGATGCAGAATCCTGCGAGTTCGATGACGTCTGTGGGGACGATTCCGGGCATTTCAGCTGTTTCGCCGCCTGCGAGGATGCAGCCACAGGATTCGAGGTAGTCACACATTCCTGCGATGAGGGCGGTGATCATGGGTTTGTCGAGGGCTGCGATGCCGATGTAGTCTAGGAACATGAGAGGGTCGCCGCCAGTGGTGATGATGTCATTGACGCTCATGGCGACGAGGTCTTTTCCTGCACCTGAGTATTCACCGTGTTCGAGCTGGACTTCGAGTTTGGTTCCGACTCCGTCACATCCAGTGACGATGACGGGTTGTTTGTATTCGCTTAGGTCGAATGCTGCAGCGAAAAGTCCGAATGCTCCGTGGAGCTTACGTTGTTGCTGTGTTCTTCTCACGTGCGTGCCAATGTCACCAACGAGAGCTGCTGCTTCTCGTGTGTCGACTCCAGATTCCTTATAAGTTAGCTTGCCTGACATAGTCTGTGGCATTGTTGTAACAGTCCGGGGACTGGAGGCAAGCCCTTAGCGAAGAAAATTTTTAGTGTGTCTGGGTGGCTTTTAGGGGTGGAGGGTTGTGGTGTTTTTTTTGTAATGTTTATGTTTATTAGAGGTTTATGTTTGTTTATTTTGTTAGTAAGATTTGCTGTTGACTGATCAGCGAGGTGTGGATAACTGTGAGTTAATCTTAAGTAGATTACTTCCTAGTTATGTTTTTATTAAACCGCAAATTTTGGCTTTCTGTGTTTCGAGTATGGATGGTGTGTGTGGTGGTTGCACTTGTGGTGAGGTTAGTGCAGTTGAGTTTTGTTACTGAGAGGCAGGCGGCTTTGGTAGGTTTGAGTGAGCGTGGTTATTTGGCGACTCCGATGCAGGTGCGTTTGAGTGCGAGTTCTGGTGATGCTGATGTTTTGCGGGAGCTGGGTGAGTTAGGTGTGGATTTTGATTCTGTGGATGAAGATGGAATGGATGCGGTTCATTTGGCGCTTGATCATGAGCGATGGGAGGCACTGGGTGTGGTGCGTGATTATGCGTTGGAGAATGACCGTGTGGGTGGTGGTGGGAAGACTCCGGTGATGAAGTTATTGGATAGGGGTGATTTGGAGTTGGCGCAGAGTTTTGTGGATGATGGTGGTGGTGTTGATTTTAGGATGATGGATGGTGGTGTGGAGGTTCCAGCTGTAGTTTATTATTTATTACGTAATGACGAGGCGCGCTTTAATTTTGTGGCTGGTAATGCTAAGGATTTGGATGTGCGTGGTGCTTATGGTAGGGTATTGTTACAGATAGCGATGGAGGGTGGATATACGGCGGAGACTTTGGCTCTGGTGAGGTATGGTGCTGATTTGAGTAAGTTAGATTTACCTGGTGGGAGTGTGTTGTGTGAGATTATTGAGAATCCGTTACGTTATGCTTTGAGTGATAGTGATCAGGTTCGGTTGCTGGGTGCTTTGCTTGCTCGTGGTGTGGATGTGAATGAGGCTGATGGTGGTGGTGAAAGGCCGTTGAGCGTGGCTATAAGGGAGGGTAGGTTTTCGGCATTTTCTTTGTTGATGAGTCATGTTGTTAAAGATCAGAGTTATGTTTGGGATGCTCTTAGGTATAATCGGTCTGAGATGCTGAGGGAACTTTTGGTGTCTGGCTGGAAGAGTGATGAGGTGGGGGCGGGTGGTGAGACGCCTTTGGTAAGTCTTTTGAAGCGTGGGGGAGCTGAGGCTGCTGAGATGGTGGGTGTGTTGCTGGATCATGGTGCTGATGCTGACCAGGTTGCGGCTGAGGGGCAGCGTGCTGTTTTTGTGGCTATTGTGGCTGGTAAATCATTGACTGCGAAGGCGCTTATAAATCATGAGAAGGGAGCTGATGTGCATGGGGTGATGAACTTTCCTGTTTCTAGGGCGTTTTTTGGATTGTTTAATAAGCGAGGGCTTTGTGGTTGGTATTGTAGGAATGTGCGGGGGCTTAGTCCTTTGATGATTGCTGTTTTGAGGGATGATTTGGGTGTGGCGCATGCTTTGGTGAAGAAGGGGGCACGCAGGGGGCAGAGGACAGAGGCTAAGACGTATCCGATACAGATGGCGGCTAGTATGAAGAATGTTCGTATGCAGCAGTTGGTATTGGGTGTTCCTTTTGATGATGGTAAGCAGGCTCGGAGGTTTGTTGTGGATTTATCTCAGCAGAAGGTGTTTTTTTATAAGTGGGGGAAGGTGGTGCGGTCATCACGTTGTTCAACTGGTAAGAAGGATTATAGGACGCCTGTGGGTGAGTATGTGATAACGAGCAAGGAGGAGGATAAGGTTTCTAATATTTATAAGGATGCCGAGATGCCTTATTTTCAGAGGTTTTCGTGTAAGGATATAGGTTTCCATGAGGGTGCTACGTATGCTGGTTTTCTGTCTCATGGGTGTATTAGGTTGCCGATGAGTAGTGCGAAGTATTTTTATAAGCATAGTAGAGTGGG
>CALGZA010000046.1 GCA_937934595.1 uncultured Verrucomicrobiales bacterium
TTTTTTATGGTTTGCAGTGTTGGAGCTGCCGCGTTCCTGGCTGTAGATTGTTTTTTCTGGATTCGTGCTATTAGGACTAGGTATCTGAATCCTTTCTGGTTTCTGTGGGCGCAAGGTTTAGTATATGGCGAAGCGTGCTAATAGCTATGCGCGTTGTGGTTTGGCAGAGTAACTGGGTTCATTGTGTTGTTCTGGGATTGGATAGTTTAATGAGTTTAGAATGGTGGTGGTGGGAGTGCTTGTTGAGTTGTTGTTGGTTGATTATGTGGTTGATTTATTGATTTTGATGTTTTATTCTTAGGTTAAATGAGAATTTTAGCATTTATAGGTATTGTGCATGGTTTGTTTCTTATAGGGGGGCATTCTGTTCATGGGGCTGCACCGGTTGTTTCTGTGACGGAGACGATTAATGCGATGGGTGGTGCTGGGGGTTTTCAGATTGGTGGTGTGGGGACGAATTATGACTTTCAGGGTAATAACTTGACGGTTGGTGGTTTTACGGATTCGAATGGGGATTCTTATGTTGTGGCGGCGACGTCTGATATGGAGTTTATAAGGACGAATTCGACGAGTAGTGATCAGAATTCTTATTGGTATGAGCGTACGGGAGTGGGAGGAGGGACGATAACGCATGATGGGCCATTGCCTGCGAATGCTTATAGTGATTTTATGTCATCTAATTCGATTCATTATGGTACTGATAATACGTTTACGAATGGGACGCTTAGGGATGATGAGGGAAATATAGAGCGTTTAGATTATGTTTTTAGTTCTGGTTTTACGTTTGATCAAGATTCTGCGATAGCTATTTTTGAGCGTGGTGCTGCGAGTGGGCATGATGGGTTTAGGGTGGCTTTGGTGGGTAGCATTGATATGATGGGGAATCCTTTGACAATAGTGGGGAGTGAGTTTGTGCAGGGCAATAACTGGTCTAGTGATGTGAGTGGGAGCATTGATTATAGTATATTTAGGAGTAGTCCTCATGATTCGACTGCTACTAGTGATGTTTATGCTGCTCAGGCTGGTGGTGGTCAGGTGGTGGGGGGAATGGTGATGCGTCTTGGGGATTTTGGGTTGACGTCTGCTCAGACGATTTATGGGTATATGGTGTATGCTGATGATTATGGTTATGATGATGGGAATGCTCCGACGGATCCGACTGAGGATACGTCTCAGGGTTCTGGGATTGATTTGGTTTCTGTGAATGGGGTTGTTTTTAGGGTTCCTGAGCCGTCTGTTACGATGTTGGTGATGTTTTCATGTATGAGTTTATTGCAGAGGCGTAGGGTTTAGCATTTGATTTATTTTTTATTGCTTGAGGTTTTTATTTTGGCATTGAGGATGTGTTTATGACTGAGCAATTTCAAAAGCAGCTGGATGATTATTTTGAGTTTTTAAGGTTTCCGAGTATATCTACAGCTTCTGAGCATGCTGGTGATGTGAGGGCTTGTGGGGACTGGTTGGTAGGGAAGTTAGGAGGAATGGGGATGAGTGTGGAGCTGCATGAGACGCCTGGTTATCCTGTTGTGGTGGCGAGGAATGCGCACAGGGAGGGGCTGAATACTGTGCTTATCTATGGTCATTATGATGTTCAGCCTGTGGATCCGTTGGAGCTGTGGGATAGTGGGCCATTTGAGCCGGAGTTGAGAGATGGTAGGGTCTGGGCTAGGGGGGCGACGGATAATAAGGGACAGATGATGACGCATGTCTTGGGAGTGGAGCAGATGCTGAGTGAGCGTGGGGAGTTGCCGGTGAATTTGATATTTTTATTTGAGGGTGAGGAGGAGATAGGTAGTCCGAATTTGGTTCCTTTTTTGGAGTCTCATAAGGAGGAGTTGGCGTGTGATATCATAGCGGTTTCTGATACTGGGATGGTAGCGCGGGGTGTGCCAACGATGGGTTATGGGCTGAGGGGGATAGCGTGTTGTGAGGTGACTGTGCGCGGGCCGAAGGGTGATTTACATTCTGGTTTGTATGGTGGTGCTGTGGCTAATCCTGCGACTGCTGTAGCGCGGTTGGTTGCTAGCTTGCATGATGCGGATGGGAATATAGCGATAGATGGTTTTTATGATGATGTGAAGCCGTTGGAGGATTGGGAGCGTGAGATGTGGGCGCAGGTTCCTGGGGTGACTAGGGAGGATATTTTGGATACGACGGGATCACCGGATGTGTTTGGTGAGCCTGGTTATAGTAGTGCTGAGCGGTTATGGGCGCGGCCTACTGCGGAGGTGAATGGGATAGGTGCTGGTTATCAGGGTGAGGGTAGTAAGACTGTGTTACCGGCTGAGGCGATGGCGAAGTTTTCATTTAGGTTGGTCCCGAATCAGGATCCGAAGGATATAGCTGAGAAGGTGGAGGCTCATTTGATAAAGCATGCTCCTGCAGGGGTGAGTGTGGAGGTTCATGCTGGGCATGATGGGAAGCCTTATTATGCGGATCCTAATTCTGCATTTGGGAAGGCTGGCCAGGTTGCTTTGGAGAAGGCGTTTGGCAAGAAGCCTGTGCTGATCCGCGAGGGTGGTAGCATTCCGATTATTAAGGATATGCAGGATATTTTGGGGGCGGATTCTCTTTTGTTAGGTTTGGCGCTTCCGGATTGTCAGATACATGCGCCGAATGAGAATTTTTATGTGGAGAATTTTGAGGGTGGGATAAGGATGTCTCAGGTTCTTTTGGATGAGCTTTCGAAGGTGGAGTAGTTTTTTTAGGGGTCTGGTTATAGGGTAAGTGAGAGTGCTAATACCATTTTCACAGTTATTCTGGGTTGATAGTAGTTTCAATATATTTGGAAACATCAGCAGAGCTGATTTTTTGAAGTGCACAACAATATATCAAGATTAGCTTCGTTAATCGTAAGTTGCATAGTCCACTATGCGCTTTCCTCTAGCCTTGCTATCAATCCATTCTAACAGTTCAAATGGTATAAGGGGGTGGCTATGCGGGGTATAAGGGATAGTAGGGTTCCTAGTGTGAATAGGGTTAGCCTGAGTGATTTACTGGGCTGTGAGTTCATAATGACGCGGATGTAGGTCTCGGCTGTGGGGCCTGCAAGGAAGCATGTGTTAGCGAATAGCGCGAAGATGATGGAGGGTATTATGGTTTCTGCGAGTGTTGTAAATCCTATGCTGGTGCATATAATGATGGATGCTAGACCTGATATGAGGAGGATGAGGTTGTAGAGGACTCTGAGTCTTTCCCGGGCAATTACGATTTCGCGTAGTTGGTTATTTGGGGTTGAGATTGAGTTGGTTTGATGAGGCTGAGGGGTGGAGTATGGATTCATGTGTGTATGTATTTTGCTATTGGGAATTAGAGCTTGAGTGTTTGGGTTTTTCTTCTGGATGCTAGGCTGAGTAGGATGAGGAGTGGGATGAGCCAGTAGGAGGTGTAGAATAGTGCGTCTGCTAGAATGAGGTGGTAGCTCATGTCTATTTGGTTATTTAGAGCTAGTGCTATGGTGCGGTAGATGCTGGAGATGAGGCCTATGGAGATGAGGGCGAAGAGGCCAAGCCGGCGGGTGGTGTTTAGGGCAGTGAGGAGTGCGAAGAAGATGGCTGTGAGTGAGAATGTGGTGAGCATGGTTTCTGCTGAAGAGATGGGGATTCCGAGTGAGTTCAGTGCTGATGCGTTGAAGCGCTGGACTTTATCTGGGGAGAAGATGTAGGTGAATGCGTTTCCGAAGATGGTGGTGACGCATAGGAAGTTAGCGTAGTAGTTCCAGTGGTCTATTTTATTAGCAAGGCAGCGGTATGAGAGTAGGAGGAAGGGGGTGGCGATGGGGAGGAGCAGAGGGATGATGGAGATGATTTCATTACCTGAGTAATGGCCGTATTTTATGGATGCGATGACTAGGATGGATCCAGAGAGGAAGACGGGGAGTGTGTATTTGGTTTTTCTTTTGAAGCCGCATCTTAGGCTGGTGAGGGCTGCGATGAAGAATAATGTGGCGAGGGTGAACTTGGAGTATTTTTTGAGTTCGGGCAGGGTGCAGGCTTTGGGTTTGTATTGGTTATAGAAATTTTCTGTTAGGCTTTCTATTATGGGCTGGTATTGGCCAGTGATGCCGAGTGGGGAGCTTGTTTGTGAAATGTTCCATGCGGATGCTAGCAGGCAGAGGCAGCTGGCGATTCTGAGTAATTGGAGCCAGTCATCTAGGTTGTTCCGCATCCACGAGTCTCTGTGTGGGTGAGGTATGTATCTGGATAGCTGTGCGCGAAAGAGTTCCATGATGTTGGGATTTATTCAACTAACTGAAACTTAGGAGGATTGGAGGGTAGTGCAATGAAAATTATGGTTAGAGGTTAGGTCTGGACCTGATTGGCTTGGGGTTCTGGGTAGATGAATTCTTTCCCTTCGTAGTTTCTGAGGGTGACTTTTTCTGGAGTGATTTCTTTGATGTAGTCTGGGTTGATGGGAATTTTTCCGCCTCCACCTGGGCCATCTATGACGTATTGTGGTATGGCGTATCCTGATGTGTGTCCGCGGAGTCCTTCGATGATTTTTATTCCTTCTGCAACGCTGGTTCTGAGGTGGGATGATCCTTTGATGAGGTCACACTGGTAGAGGTAGTATGGTCTGGTGCGGCACATGAGGAGCTTATGGACGAGTGCTTTCTGGGTTTCTGTGTTGTTGTTGACGCCTTTGAGGAGGACGCTTTGGTTACCGGTCATGATTCCTGCGTTGGCGAGTTTTTCGAGACCGGCTTTGACTTCTGTGGTGAGTTCTTTGGGGTGATTGGTGTGTATGGAGATGAATAGAGGGTGGTATTTTTTGAGCATGTTACAGAGGCTGTCTGTGATTCTTTGTGGGAGGAATATGGGGATTCTGGAGCCTATTCTGACGAATTGGATGTGGGGGATGGCGTGGAGGCGGGAGATGATTTTTTCTAGTTTGGCGTCTGAGAATAGGAGTGGGTCTCCGCCGGAGAGGAGGACGTCACGGATAGCTGGGGTTTTTTCGAGGTATTCGAATGCGGCTTCCCATTGAGTTTCTAGTTGTTGTTCTCCTACGCCTGAAACGACGCGGCTGCGGGTGCAGTAGCGGCAGTATGATGCGCATCTGTCTGTGACGAGGAAGAGGACTCTGTCTGGGTAGCGGTGTACGAGTCCTGGAACTGGCATGTGGCTGTCTTCTCCGCAGGGGTCTTCCATTTCTTGAGGGTCTTCTAGGCTTTCTTCCATGCGTGGGATGATTTGTCTGCGGATGGGGCAGTTGGGGTCGTCTTTATCGACGAGGTTCATGAAGTGTGGTGTGATGGACATGGCGAGGCGGTTACCGGAAAGTATGATGCCTGTACGTTCTTCATGGCTGAGGTTGATGTGTTTTTCGAGGTCAGCTAGTGAGTTTATTCTATTTCTGAGTTGCCATTTGTAGTCGTCCCATTTTTCCATGCTTTCTGTTGGCCAGTATCCTGGAGCGTGGCTTTGGAAGGTGATCATGTTTTGGTATTTATTTTCAGCTGGCTTGCTTGTTTGCATAGTGAGATGTTAGTGGCTTATTGATTAATGTCAAAAGTCTGGGGGGATCTTTTTGTGGTTTTTATGGGTGGGTACAGGAAAAGCCACATGCTAGCATGTGGCTTAGGAAAGTGATGTTGTGGTGTGTCTTGGTGACTAGTGATTATGCTTCAAGAGCCTGTTTTTTGGCTTTCTTGATGATGCTGCTCACTGTTTCAGATGCTTGAGCTCCTTTGCCGATCCATTGTTCTGCTTTATCGATATCGATAGAGTAGTTCACGCCTTCAACCATAGGGTTGTAGGTGCCGAGTTGCTCGATAGGGCGGCCGTCGCGACGCTTGCGGCTATCGATTGCTACGATTTTATAATAAGGGCGATCTTTTGTGCCTTGACGGCTGAGACGAAGTGCTACCATGATTTTGTGGTCGTTAAAATTTGTCACTGTCTCAGTTGTTGAGGCAGTGGGGCGGAAAACTGCATCATTTAGATGCTTTTGCCAAGCGAAAAATTTATAAAAATAATTTTTTATATGAATGTGCGTTATTTTTGGTTTAGATTTTTGAAAATTGAGTATGCTGCTTTTGTGGAGATTTTTTGATTTTTAGCGTATGCTTTGGCTGCGCGGGTTCTGATTTTTGATTTGGATTCTTTGTTGAACCAGCCTTCGAGTGCGTCGTGCAGTATGAATGAGCCAGGGTACATGAGGCTTCTGGTTTGTAGTATGGGTGTGGTGTTGGTGTTATTGAAGTGATGTTTAAAGTATTTGTGTGCGATACAGCATAGTGTGATGGTATCTAGATGTGGTGTGTTTTTTGTTTTGGTTGTGGAGATATTGAATTCCATGAGTCCATTATGGCCGATGTATGCTGTAAGGTTTGCCTTGGCGCCTATTTGGATGGTTTGTTTAGTGGATTTGACTTTGATGATGGCTTTGTATGAGCCTGTAGATGCGTTGAGGTAGTTGGTTATGCATTGTTGGATGGATTTGCCTTGGTAGGCGTCAGCTACGAGGATGGCGTTGGTTTTTTTGTGTTGGAATATGATGCGTCTTAGGATGGGGGATGAGGTGTTGGTTAGTTGTGGTTTGTGGGTTTCTAGTTTTTTCCAGCGTTTACTTTTAGCGAAGTATTTTTGGATTCCGTCTGAGCAGCCCCAGTAGAGGTTGGCTTCTGGTTTGTCTCCGTTGCCGATGGTGGGGTTGACTGGAACTATTCCTTGTGTGTCATTATCGCATAGGGCGATGAAGACGTGGATTATTTTTTGTTTTGCTGATGCTGAGCTGGCGATGATTAGGCATGTGGACAGAATAGATAGGATGACTTTCATAAGTTGATGTATACTCTTGGTTATGGGAGGATGTTTCAGGTTTATTGAGATGATTTTTTTCTTTTTTGCGGTGTATGATTGTTGGTGCTAAGAGATGGTGTAGGGGTGAATATGAAACTGAAACTACATTTGTAGTTGACTTGGTGGACTACAGGTGTAGTTTGTGTCTGATGATCGATTTTAAAGAGTTTATGCAAGTTCCGATTGTCTGGATAGATGCTTAGTTTTAGTCATTGAATGTAGTTAGTTTAGGTGGCGATGGCTCAGAAAAGATTATAAATATGAAAAAATCACAAATAACTGAATCTGAATGGATTATTATGGAGTCTCTGTGGGGGGCTTCGTCGATGACTGCTGTTGAATTAACTGAGGAGCTTCGATCTGTTACTAACTGGGCAGTGAATACTGTGAGGACTATGCTTACGCGTTTAGTTAAGAAAAAGATTTTGGTTGTTAGTGAAAATAAGGATGGGATCAAAGTTTTTACGCCTGCTGTGATGAGAGAGTCATGTGTGGAACTGGAGGGAGAGTCGTTTGTGCAACGATTTTTTGGTGGGGCGACTAAGCCTTTGCTAGCTCACTTTGCGCAGCATTCGAATCTTTCTTCTGCTGATGTAGAAGAGTTGAAGAATTTGCTTGATCAGTCACTTGTAAAGAAATCTTGAACTTAAATGGATATCATAAACGAAATATTTGGTTGGATTGTATCAGCGGGCTTGCGGGCTTCGGTGGCTGTTTTGTTAGTTATTATCCTGCGTAAGTTTTTGTTATCACGCATTGCTCCTAATCTTGCGTATGCTTGTTGGCTTCCTGTTCTCTTGGTGCTGGTATGTCCTATGGTTCCTTCATTGGCTATAATTCCTGGGGGAGGTGTGGATGATTCAGTTCAAATAGGTAATACAGATTTTTCACAAGGTATAGCACCACTATTATCTGAGACTGTTCAGGTTTCTGGATTAGAGGTGTCTGATAGTATTCAGTTGCCTGCGCTGTCTAGTATAGTGGAGCCTCTATTGGATCATAATAAAGTTGTGGCATGGTCAACTTATCTGGGTTTCATATGGGTCATCGGAGCTTTATTATTTTTGATTACGATACACGGTTCATTTTTGGTTACTCGGTATAAGCTATCACAATCTAGTTTACTTAAGCCTGAAGGCATTGATGCTAGGATAAGCACTTTAGGGAGGCAAATAGGTCTTCATCGTTCACCTAAGGTGTTGGTATCCGCTGCTGTGAAATCACCAGCCGTATTTGGTTTTTGGAGTTATACGATTCTTTTGAATAGAGGTTTTTTCACTCAGATTTCTGAAGAGGAGCAGGATCTGATCATTTTACATGAGTTAACTCACATCAAGCGTGGTGATATGAAGCTCAATTTATTACTGAGTTCGCTTTTGGCTCTTCACTGGTTTAACCCGATTCTCTACTTTGCATTTTTGCTTGCTCGTATTGATAGGGAGGCGGCGTGTGATGCAGATGTCTTGAGAGGAGCATCAAAGCAAAAGAGAGTCACTTATGGGCATACCCTTCTTAAGTTAGAGTCTTCTAGCCGGCATAATATGGCTTATGTGATGAGTTATGTGGGTTTATCATCATCGCGTCATGGAGTGCGTTATCGCATTCAATCAATCATCTCAGACCAAGGTACTAATAAATTTATGAAAACAATAACAATAGCAAGCATTAGTCTACTAGCCCTTGTGGGGGTTACTAAATCAGTTGAGCCTATTGGAACAGATGTGAAAACATCCGTTTCTGTGGAGAATAGAGCAGAGAAGAAGCATCCTTTGTTGAAGCATTTTTATGTAGAAATTATCAATGAGTCTCCAGAACTATATTCAGATGATTTTGTATTGAAATTGAATAAGAAATTCAATGGTAGACGTTATTTATATGATAAGGAGGTGTATGAGGAAGTTAAGGCAGGTAAGGCTTAAAGTGAGAAAGATGTGGCTATGGGTGGTATTCATTATGAGATTTTTTCTGGAAATATTAAGCCAAAGTATGAAGACCGTAAGTTGAAAATTATTTTATCTAAGAGTAAGAAGTCTTCTGAAGGTGAGGGTGATCTCAGAGGAGTTAGGTATATGGTGTATGAATATGGTAATTGGCAAAGTGTGGGCATCAAGTGGCTAAGGAGGAGAAGCTCAGGTGCTACTTCAGTGTTAACTGGTGAAGATATGATTGCTGAAATATTGAGTTCTACGCATGTCTATTCTGTCTTGAAATGAATCTGATAGGTTTACGTCATGGGCGCTCATGCTTTTGAGCGTCTGGACGTTTTTTTTGAGTGGTGGAAGTGTTTCTTTATTAAACCATGATTATGGTAATGTAGGTTTCATGGTGGTTTTAAGCAGTGAGGTGCTGGATACTGTAGGCTAAACGAATTCGTTGTGCTCTTTTTCTTGTCCTATGGTGGTTTCTGAGCCGTGTCCTGAGAGGCAGATGGTGTTGTCTGGGAGGGAGTATAGTTTGGTTTTGATTCCTTCTAGGAGTAGTTCGAGGCTGCCGCCTGGTAGGTCGGTGCGGCCCATTCCACCTGCCATGAGTGTGTCTCCTGAGAAGACTGTGTTTAGCTCTTGTGAGTAGAAGGTGATGCTGTCTGGGGAGTGTCCAGGGATGTGAGAGATGTTGAAGTTGAGGTTGCCGACGCTGAATTCATTTTTATCCTCGAGGAGGATGTCTGGGGTGAATGGCTGGATGTTGATGGGGAGTCCCCAGTTTTCGCGAGCTTCTTTTTGGCGTATGAGTGACTCTGAGTAGGGTGAATGGCTGACGACTTTGACGCCCATATCTTGGAGTGCTTTGACGTCTTCTGTGTGGTCGAAGTGTTGGTGTGTTAGAAGTAGGTGTGTGGGGGTGAGGTTTTCTGATTTGATGAGCTCGTGTATTTGTGCTGGTGCATCTATGACGATGCATGTGTCTTCGTGGTTGATGATGTATCCATTGGTTAGGACGTATCCACCTGTGTATGAGATAATAGGCATGGAGTTTTTTTAGGTGTTATGAGCTGAAATGGAAATGAAATTTATTTGTTTATTATGATGTTTTTGTTAGCTGTTTTTATTTTACCTAGTCCGAGGCTGGTGAGTATAAGGCCTGCGGTTATGAGCATGATCATGAGGAATATGCCTTGAAGGATGGTGATGATGACTGTGGGTATGAAGTTATGTGCGCCTTGGATGGGGATGATTTCTTTGACCTGTTGGTAGAAGCTGTGTGAGACGATGCCTAGGACAAAATCTGGAGCCCAGACGATGCCTGTGAGAGCTGTGATTTCTGCGAGTGCTTTGGGGCCTCCGAGGGTGAGGGTGATGAATGATATGATGACTGGTAGAGATAGGATACAGAGTATGATTCTGAATTTCAGGCCTGCGCGAATGGCTCTAGCCATTAGTTCAGAGCTACAGAATTCGTGAATATCATTCATGCTTAAAAAGTAAGTAAGCATGAGGATGAAAATGATGATGCCGAGCCCCATTGCTATGAAGCTGGTGGGTGTATTCCAGTCATTTTGGTAGGCAAAGACTAGGCTAGGGATGGAATTTATGAGGGAGTGGATGCTCCAGAACTTTAGGTTATGGAGGAATGCTTGATGGTTGATGCTGAGGTTCATGACAGGGTGATTAGTTTATTCCTAGCTAGCTCTGGCAGCTAGTCCTTGATATGAGACACACACATTGGCTGCTGAGCTAGCTAAGGAATAAAAACATTGTTTCAATGTTGGTGGTTATTCACCCCTGTGCAGAGGTATAGTTTTTTTTTGCACAGAGGTTACATGGAATTGTGGTTTTTTAATTGATTTATTTGATTATTACTTTTTTTCTGGGTGGTTATTTTGTTGTATGCTGTTTATTATTAGATAGTTCGTCTAACCAGTGCTGGATGAAGAATTTTTTCTCATTTAATTCGATGATGTTATTTGAGTGACCGATGATGGGTCTGAGTGTTGTAGGCATTTGTAGTGTGACTAGGGTGAAGATGGATGCCCAGAGTATGAGGTGGCGTGTGTGTTTCATGTTGAATACCTTGCCGGTTTTTTTGAGGAATTTGAGTCCGATGAGTAGGCAGATGAGCCAGATGGCGATGCAGATGAATCCGAAGAATCCGCTGGAGCTGCTGCTGGATGAGAAGAGCCATAAGATGGGAGCGAATCCGATGAGAAGGATGCTGGTGATGGCCATGGTGCAGCTTTGGATGCCGAGGATGGTGGTGAATTTTTTATTTAGTCCGCCGATGCAGCAGAAGATGTAGAGGCTGGGTAGGCAGAGTAGTGAGCTGAGGAGGACGCCGCTGATTATCTTGATGGGGGCGAGCCACATTTGATGAGATGCACCGTGGAAGCTGCCTAGGATGAATCCGAAGACAGCGAGGGAGATGGTGGTCATGAGGATAATGGGCATGTAGGGTGCTCCGCCTTTTTCATCAATGGTGTGGATGACGGTTAGGGGTTTTTTGAGGAGGTGGTTTATGATGTTAGAGAAGGTGTGGTCTCCTTCGATGAATGATTTTACGTGGGGTTCTTGTATTTGTTGTTGGGCGCGGATTTGAGTTGATTGTGGTTTTGGTTTTGGTTGTTGTTGTGGTTGCGGTTTTTGTTTTTGTTGTTTTTGTTGTTGCGGGTTTGTTTCTGCTGTGTTGGTGTTTGTTTTGTCTTCTGGTTGCATGGCTATTTTGTTAGGTTTTTTTTATAGAATATTGAGTATGGAGTTGTAGATGGATTCGTAGAATGAGCTGGCGAATTTGTCTTTGCGGAGGAATTCGACTGGGCTACCTGGTGAGCCGAAGAATGGGCGTGAGATCCAGCCGATTTGGGCGCCGACGATGAGGTTGCCGGCGAGCCAGGCGATGAATGTTTGTGTGGCGGTTTTATGGGAAGAGGCGTATTTTTTAAGAGAGTTTAAGAGGGCGGAATGTGAGACGATGCCTGCGTATGCGATCATGCAGACGTGTGTGAGAAGTGTGATGCTGTGGAAGGATGTGGCATCTGGGCTGTCTTCGTGTGGTCCTTGGAGTGCCATTCCGATGGTTATGGGGCTGAGGGCTCCGAGTATGAGCGCGCAGATGGCGAAGGCGGTGAATAGGAACTGGATGCTTTGGCGCAATGAGATGCCTGAACCTAACGCCATGGCTAGCATGGCATTGATGATGGCGTTTAATGCGAGAGTGGCGATGACTATGAGTGGGAATTTGATACTGGCGTAGGTGGCCATTTGCCAACCTTGCCAGAGTCCCATGCTGAGTCCGTAGCTTCCGCATCCGATGATGATGAGTGGGAGGGTTCTACTGAGGATAAAAGCTGGTGAGCGTTCCATCCAGCTGTCTATTAGTGCTCTGTCACCTCTGCAGAGCGCGGGGATGATGGAGGTGAGCTGTGTGGTGATGCGTGGCATTTTGTGGGCTGAGATGGCGAGTTGATTTCTTATTACAGAAAGACTCTCTCAGGCCTATGTGAAGCCATGATGAAGTGGGGGTGAAAAGTATGTGAATTTGGGTTTAGAAGAATGTGAGTTTGATTCCTGCTAGGGTGGCGAATATGAGGATGAGGAGTTCGAAGGTTTTCTGGGGAATACGGTGGAGGAATTTTTTTCCTGTGAAGATGCCTAGAGCTAGGACTGGTGTTAGGTATAGGTTGGTTACTATGGTGTCTGTGGTGATTAGATTTAGCTGGGCGTTGAGCGGGAGTTTGATGAGGTTTGCGATTAGGAAGAAGCGGGCACATACTCCGATTAGTTCCATTTTTGGGAGGCGGATGGTTAGGAAGTATAGCTGGAATATGGGGCCTGCGGCGTTAGCTAGTACTGTGGCGATTCCGCCTGATGTGGCAGAGGCGTAGCGGAAGGCTGTGGACTTTGCCATGTTTTCAATGTGGGTATTGAAGAATGAGCGGAGTATGAGTATGATGGCCATCGCTAATATGATGATGCCGATGACGGGCGTCATGATTTTATTAGGCAGGTAGAGGAGTAGTATGGAGCCCGCTGCTATGGCGATGAGGGCAGGGAAGAGGACTGGCCAGACTTGTTTCCAGCTGCCGTGTTTGCGGAAGGCGGGGTAGACCATGAGGTCTGCTAAAATTAACATGGGGAGTGCGATCCCGAGTGACTCTTTGGCCCCGAATGTCTGAGCTAGTAGGTAGACGGCTATGAGTGAGATGCCTGAGAATCCGGCTTTTGATATGCCTATGCATAGAGCCGAGATGGCTAGTATGAGAATGGATTCGAGGGGCATGATGGTTTACTGAAGATCAGTTAAGCATGAGGTTGTTTTATAGAGAAGTGTTTCTAGATTTCTGCCCATGTTAGGCTTGGGTGGAGGTCGTTTTTTAAGGCGTATTCTAGGTGGGTGATTCTGCGTTTTGTTGGGGTGTTTTTGTTTGGTGTTGATCGTTTTGAGGCGTGTAGGATGAGTGGTTTCATGAGTAGTGCGTCGCCGGCGGCGCATTCGCATATTGTTTCTTGCTGGTGAGTGAGGGTGGTGATTTTGGAGCTGGGGAGTTTGCCTGAGAGGTGGCTTTTAGGGATGACTCTGAGTGCTCCGTTAGATGCTGGGGTGTGGTCCAGGTGCAAGCGAATGGTGATCATGTTTTCTAACAGGTTTAGGGGAGGCTGGACGTGTGGGATGTCGTCTTTGATCGACCATGGGTGGTATCCGGGGACTTCTTTTTTTGATGCTGTAGAGATGGTGAGGTCTTGGTGCCAGGGGACGGACCAGTTGTTGTTTTCGTTTTTATCGAATAGGATGCTTCTAACTGGGATCATTCCTGTGGGGAGGAGTTTTAGTAGTGTGTTAGAGTGTGCGAGATCTTTGAATGTGGGAGATTTTTGAGTCAGGTGGCGGATGCATGCAGTGCGTGCTTGGGTAGTGACTCGTTCAGCTTCGTGGATGAGTGTGGAGAGTAGATGGGTGGTGATGATGGATCTTTGTATTGAGTATCCGTTTGTTTCGAGGTCAGTCATTAGGTGATTATTGTTTTGTTAGGGATGACCTGATGTTATTTGTTATTGTTTTGTGGGTGTTATGTTATTGGTTATTTATGATGTCCATTCTCTGGGGTCTAGGCCGTAATATTTTACAAGGAGATTGAAGAGTTTGGGGTGTTTTTCTTGGAGTTGCTGTGGTTTTTCGTAGAATGTTTCTGTGGCAACTGCGAAGAATTCTGCGGGGTTTTCTGCTCCGTATGAGTCTATGACTGTTTTTTTATTTTCTTTGCTGCGTTTTGTTAGGGACTCGAATTCTGGTCTCATGATGGCTGCCCATTCTTTGTATGCGCTGTTGGAACGGAGTGATGGGACTCCGTCACCTGCACCGTCTGCTTGGTCTAGCTGGTGTGAGAATTCGTGGATGGAGACGTTGTGTCCATCTTCTGTGTTTTTGCCTCCGCTGATGACGCTTGCCCAGGATAGGACGACGGATCCGGTGGTCCAGCTTTCTCCGAGGCGTATGGATTCTTCACCGAATTCTCCTGTGGCGATGTAGGCTTCTGGGTAGAGGCGTATGGTGCGTAGTTTGGCGTAGAGGTCGTGTCTTTTTCTGAGTAGTAGGATGCAGGCTTGGGCTGCGATGACTCTCTGCATGTGTGGGGTGATTTCTTCAAGTCCGCCGCAGGGCTCGAATGCTTTTTCTGATATGAATACGTGGATGAGTCCTTCGAGTTCTTGCTGGAGTTCTTTTGGTAGGCTGAGGAAGAGGGGGAAGTCTTGACCTAGTTCTGCGCGTTGTTCGTCAGTGAGGCGTTTTTTTGCGATGGCTTGGCGGCGTTGTATGCGTTTATTTTTGATATGGCTGACGTAGACCATGGGGATGATGAAGAGTAGCGCGAAGAGGGTTATTTTGATGAATATTTCCATGGGTTGTTTGGGGTGTTATTGGTTGGATGCGTTCCAGTTGTTGAGTTCTGTGAGGGTGATGCCTGTTCCTCCGAAGATGTCTAGTGCGCTGCCTACGGTGATGTCTATGTTTCCTTGGCTGTGCTGCTGGGTGAGGTGGATGTCATTCATGGTGGCGGCGCCGCCTGCGTAAGTGATGGGTAGCTTGGCCCATTTTCCGAGAGTCTGGACGAGTTCTGTATCGATTCCGTTGCAGAGGCCTTCTACGTCAGCAGCGTGGATGAGGAGCTCGTCACACTGGGATGCGATGTGGTTTAGGTTTTCTGTTGTGATGTGGAGATTTGTTAGTGTTTGCCATCGGTTCATGGCGACTGTCCAGCCGTTGTTGGTGCGGCGGCAGGATAGGTCGATGACGAGTTTTTCTTTACCTATTTCTGCGGTGAGTTTGCTGAGTCTTTCGGGTAGGAAGTTACCTTCTGGGCTGAATAGGTATGAGGTGACGATGATGTGGGATGCGCCTGCGGTGAGCCAATCTGTGGCATTTTGTAGGTTGATTCCGCCACCGATTTGCATGCCATTTGGCCATGCTGCGAGTGCGCTGAGTGCGGCTTTTTTGTTGTCTGGTGTTTGTCCTAGCTGGATGATGTGTCCGCCTGTGAGTTGGTGTTTTTGGTAGAGTTCGGCAAAGTATTCTGGTGATTTATCTGATACGAAGTTTTCGCGGAGGGTTTTGGAGTCATTGGTGAGTGTTCCTCCGACGATTTGTTTTACTTTGCCGTCATGTAGGTCGATGCATGGTCTAAATTTTGTCATATGCTTGCTTTGCTGTGTGGTGAGGTTACAGTGTGTGTGATGAGAAGCAAGTTGAAGATTTTGGCGATGGCTGTTGTGTTTGGTGGTGTGTTTTTCACGGGTGGTTGTAATGATACTGAGGTTGTCTTGCCGCCTGCAGAGAGTGCTGAGGGTAGAGTAGAGTCACAGAATTTGATGGTGGAGAGAGAGGCGAGTGAGAAGCTTGATAGGCGGCGGGCTGAGTTACAGCGAGCTGTTAGGGGGATGGATCAGTATACGATTGAGGGACTGGAGAAGGATACGACTATGGATCCTTTTGTTAGGGATGCTTTGCTGATGGCTAAACGGCAGAAGGAGGAGCGTAGGCTTCAGAAGGAGAAGGAGAGGGTAGCTTTGATGGAGAGGGAGAGAGAGGCTGGAGAGTTTTTGGCGGTGATAGCGAGGGAGAAGGCTTTATTAGCGGCTGCTGAGGCTGAGTATGCGGGGTATAGTGTGGATCAGCGTGTGAGAGAGGTGGCTGAGCGGAGAGAGAGGAATGAGGGAGCTCCGGAGGGTATGGTGTGGGTTCCTGGAGGGAAGTTTTTACGTGGGAGCGTGGATCTGAATGCTAGGCAAAGGCAGCAATATGGTGAGGAGTATCCTGCGCATTTGGTGGAGGTGGATGGTTTTTATATGGATGCTACTGAGGTTACGAATGCTCAGTTTGCGGAATTTGTGAAGGCGACTGGTTACAGGACATTGGCTGAGACTGGTATGAAGGCTGAGGATTTCCCTGAGGCCCGAGCTGAGGATCTAAAGGGTGGGGCGAATGTTTTTAAGAAGACGAGTGGGAAGATAGATCCTTGGAAGGGTTCTCCGTGGCGGTGGTGGAGTTTTACGCCTGGAGCGACGTGGAGGCATCCTGAGGGGCCTGGGTCTGATATTAAAGAGAAGATGGATCATCCAGTGACGTGTGTGAATTATGATGATGCGGTGGCTTATGCGAAGTGGGCGGGGAAGAGGCTGCCAACGGAGGCTGAGTGGGAGCGCGCGGCGCGCGGCGGGGAGCATGCGAAGAGGTATATATGGGGCAAGGGTGATGAGATGCTGGTGGATGGTAAGTGGATGGCGAATGTTTATCAGGGAGATTTTCCTAGTCGTCATGAGCAGGCGGATGGTTATTTGTTGACGGCGCCTGTGAAGAGTTATCCTGCTAATGCTTGGGGGTTATATGATATGGCGGGAAATGTGTGGGAGATCTGTAATGATTATTATCATCCCGGTTACTATCATACATTTGTTAAGCAAGCGCATAAGAATCCTCAGGGTCCGGAGTCTCCGATTACGGCAAACGAGCGAGCGGCATTTGATCCGGTGGCTGGTACTTGTCCTATGCCGCGAGGTGAGAGTAATGCTTTGATTCATTTGCGGGTGGCGAGGGGTGGGTCTTTTTTATGTAGTGCGGAGTATTGTTCGAGATTTAGGGCGTCGGCTAGGCATTATCATGAGGTGTTGACGCCGAGTCAGCATACTGGTTTTCGTTGTGTGCAGGATAAGAAACATTAATGAGTAAAAGATAGTATGAGTAGGAAAGTGCAGAGGGTTTTGTTAGGTAAGGGTTTGGATGATTTACCGTTTGGTGCGAGTCAGGATGATGTTGAGGCTATACTTGGTAAGGCGGAGGAGACGGATGAGCTGGATATGCGAGGCGAGAAGTCAGTGGCGTGGCATTATTGGGAGATAGGGATCTCGTTGAATTTTGATGAGGGGCAGGATTACCGTTTGAGCTCTATTGATGTGGCTGCTCCTGAGGTTGAGTTGTTTGGCGAGGCGTTGATTGGTAAGAGCCGAGAGTATGTGAAGGGTTTTTTAGATAAGCAGAATATAGGTTCTTCTGAGGATGAGGTGCAGCGTGGTTTGGTTTATCCTGATGCGAGTTTGAGCTTGTGGTTTAATGGTGGGGATCTTGAGGAGATTCAGTGGGGGATTGTGGAGGATTGATTTTTGATTGGTAAAAAAATCCCCCATCACGCTTTATTGAGTGCGCGATGAGGGGTGTTGTTTTAATTGAATGTGATGCTAATTCACAGAATGTATTATTACTTCCATTGTTTCATATAGGCGATGATGTCTGCTACGTCTTGAGCTGTTAGGCCGAGTTGGTCTGCTGATAGCATGAGTGAGCGGTTGAGTTTTTTTACTTTTTTGATGTGTTTTTTTGGTATCATTTGGGTGAAGTCACCGGCTGATTTGATGACGACTGGGTCACGGTCGCTGATGAGTAGTCCGTGAACTTCTTTGCCGTTGTTTAGCTGGACGTTGTATCCTGTGTGGCCGTGAGCGATGTCTGATGATGGATTGATGATGCTGTTGGCTGCGACTTCAAGTGTTTGGGTTTGTCCCCATCCTTTAAGGGATGGGCCGTAATCTACTCCTGCGGTGTCTGTTTTGTGGCACATGACGCAGCGCATGATTTTGGTTTTTCCTGCTTCTGAGTTTCCTTTTAGCTTCATGACGTCAGCGACTGTGAATTTGGTTTTTTTTGCTGGTTTGGGGACGACGATTGACATGATTTTTATTTTGCCAGGGTCGTATATGTTACGTGATTTGAGGTCGTCTAGTAGGCCGTGGCTGATCCAGAGTCCGAGTCCGCGCTTGAGTAGCCAGAAGTCTACTTTTGATTTGATTTCCTTAGGGAGTTTGGCATCTGCGATGGCTAGCATAGCTTTGGATGCTTTGAAGTCGTCTATGAAGGATATGGATTCTATGGCGAAGAGGCGTTGCTCGTTGGTGAGGTCTGGGCTGAGTGCTCGGGTTTGCAGTTCTGATATGGCGGCTGAGGGCCATAGTCTCCAGGTTATTTTAGCGAAGTTGTTAGACCATTTTAGCGGGTCGTTTGCTTGGTGTGCTTTTTTGATGGCGAGCCATATGGCGTTTTCGTTGTTTTCTGCACCGAGGCCGATTGATTCGAGGTAGTTTTTGTCTTTTCCGTTGTAGCCTTTAGCGACTTCGATGAGTGTAGGAGCGGCTTTGTCAGGTGTTAGTCCTCTCATGGAAAGGGCTGCGTCTCTTCTGATAGCTGGGGAGTTGTCCTTAGCCATTTTTAGTGAGTATGGTAGGATGTCTATGTTTGCTCGCTGGAGAGCTCGGTATGCTGTGAGGCGGATGTCTTCGCTTTTGTTGTCTAGTAGGCTGATGCATTTATCTAGTCCTTCTTTGCCGAGGTGTGGGAGTATCCAGATGGCGCGGGCTGCGATCCATTGGTTAGGGTGGCTGAGTAGTTTTTCTACTGATGAGAGTGATGATGCGCCACCTGCTACGAGTCCTTTGAATCCTGAGAAGCGGACATTGACTGCGGGGCTTTTCAGGGCTGCGATTTGTCCTGCTGTGGTTTTGAAGTCAATAGCTGGGATATTTGATTTGTATCCTTTAGGTGCAATTCTGTAGATGGCTCCTGAGCATGAGTCATCAAATGTGCTGTGTCCGCCGACTCTGCCGTCGAACCAGTCTGAGATGTAGATGCAGCCGTCTGCACCGACTGCGACGTCTGAGGGGCGGAACTGGGTAGGTGTTTCAATGCCTTTCCAGTTTTTGTTTCTGACTTTGGTTTGTGTCCACCAGCTGAAGTCTGTTCCTTTGAATTCTTTTTCTACGTTGGTGGTGCAGAAGTCTTGGTGTTTTAGCTGCCATGTTGCTCCTTTTCTGACTGGCTGGTATCCGAAGATGGTGTTTCTTCCTGCTTCTGCGGCAAGGAGTAGGCCTTCCCACTTGTCTCCGAGAGCTCCGTTTTCATAGAAGACGATTCCTGTGGGGGATCCGCCTCCGTATACGTCTCCTGTGTCGAATGTGCCTGGGTCGTCTTGTCTCCAGTGTGCGTCTCCTTTTGATTGTCCTGGGCGTTGTTCTTCTCTCCAGCTTCTTTTTCCGTCTCTGGAGAAGAATCCTGCGGATCCGTATTCTAGGACGTATGAGACTCTGCATGCTCTGGTGTCATCGTTGTCACTTTGGAATAGGTCTCCTAGTGATGTGGTTGCATTTTCGTATGAGTTACGGTAGCCGTGGCCGATGATTTCAGCGTTAGTTCCGTCTGGGTTCATTCTGACGGAGAATCCTGAGGTCCAGAGGAAGCCATCGTCGCTTTTTATTCCTGCAACGTCGTTTGGGTTTAGGAACCAATCGCCGCCTCCGCTGTTGTAGTAATTTCCTCCCATGCGGAATGTTTTGTTAGATTTATCTGTGAAGAGAGCTCCACAGTTTCCGTTGTTGAAGTACCATTTTCCGTCAGGTCCGCCTGTTACTGAGTGAAGTGAGTGGTCGTGGTTACCGGCATTGAATCCGCTGAGTAGTATTTCTCTTTTGTCTGTTCCGGGTTCGAATTTGAGGTTACGGTTAACGTCTGTGTAGACGATGATGTTAGGTGGCTGTGATACGACGATGACGTTGTCAAAGACTGCGACTCCGAGTGGTGAGACGAGTTCTTTTTCTTGGACGAAGGTTGTGGATTTATCTGCTTTGCCGTCTCCGTTGGTGTCTTCTAGGATGGCTATGCGATCGCCACCTGGGCGGCGGCCATTTTTACGGCGGTAGTTCACTCCTTCGGCCACCCAGACTCTGCCTTTGTGGTCGATGTCGATGTTAGTGGGGTTGAAGAGTAGTGGTGATGATGCCCAGCGAGTTACTTCGAGGCCATCTGGGACGACGAAGTATTCCATGTCTACGTTTCTTGGTTTGGCTGTGATTGGCCATGTAGGTTTGTCTGTTTTTTTGTTATTGTCTTGTGCTGAGATGGGCATGATTGCTGAGCTGATGATGGAGCTGGCAATGAGTGCTTTTTTGGTGATGGTGGAGGCACGTAGTTTGGTGAAGGCGAGATTTTTAGGCATGATGTTAGTTAGCGTATGTTTGTGTTAATTACAAAATTAATCTTTTAGATGTGGGTGTGATGAGAATGTTTTTATTTGGTTTTGTATCTTGGGCCTGGGAGCTGGCTGATGAGTTTTTTCATTTCTAGTGTGAGTAGGCCAGATAGTAGAAGGGGGATTTTGAGGGAGGTGCTGGTTACGAGCTGGTCTATGGTGACTTCTTCTGGGCTTAGATTTTTGTAGATGAGTTGTTCTGTGTCTGTTAGTGAGCTGAGGTCTGGTTTTGGTGTGATTATGGGTTCGGTCTGGGGGAGTTCTATGAGTGGTAGTGTGGAGAGGTCATCAAGTATGTCCTGTGCTGAGGTTACGAGTGTGGCTCCTTCGCGGATGAGGTGGTTGCATCCGGCGGCTGATGGTCTGTCGATGGGGCCTGGGACTGCGTAGATTGGTTTGCCCATTTCTGTTGCGAGGTTGGCGGTGATCATGCTGCCGCTCCATTTGGGGCATTCGACGACGAGTGTTGCGCCGGACCAGGCGGCGACGATGCGATTTCTCATGGGGAAGGTTTTTTTATCTGGCGGTGTGTTGATGGGGAATTCGGAAACGATGGCTCCGTGCGAGGAGGCGATTTTTTCAGCGAGTGCCATGTTTTCTGGAGGGTAGATTTGGCCTATGCCTGAACCTAGGACGGCGATGGTGCGGCCTTTTGCTGCAACTGCGCCTTCGTGAGCGTAGGTGTCTATTCCACGTGCCATGCCTGAGATGATGGTGAGTCCGGCGGAGGCGAGTTGGAGTGATAATTTACGTGCGGTTTCTCTGCCGTATGTGGATGTTTTTCTTGAGCCTACGATGGAGATGGCGTGTTGATCTTGAGGTGAGAGTTTGCCCCAGATGTAAAGTGCTAGTGGTGGGTCGTACATGTTACGAAGGTGCTTAGGGTAGTCTTGGTCTGCTTCTGTTAGGATGGTGAGGTTTCTGGATTTGGCATCTTCTAGTTCTTTAGTGAGATCGATGTGTTCTTCCCAGTTGTTGATGATTTTAGCTGTTTCGTTGCCGACTCCTGGAGCGTTTGTGAGTTTGTTGATTGGTGCTTTGAGGATGGCTAGGGGTGATTCTAACATCTCGAGAAGTTTGCGTACTTTTACGGGGCCTATTTTGGGTAGCATGTTGAGTGCGACTGTGGCTTCACGATTTGTCATTTATGGATTATTAATGATTGGGTGAAATAAGCAAGTTTTGAGCTGATGCGCTGTAGGTATTTTTTGTGGTGGTGTCAGAGGTTAAGGTTTGTTTTGTATGGGTTATTTCGGTGTTTCAGAGATTATTTTAGGGCTGTCTGGGTGTTTTTTTTATAAAAAAATTTAATTTTTGAGAGGTTTTTTTGGGTTTTTGTGTTAGTTTTTTAAATTTAATTAGTTTATTTTTAGTGTCTTAGCGGATGTTTTGAAGATTTGAGTTCTTGGTGGTGTGTAGAATGTCTTTAGGGGGTGAATATTTAAGTTGCGGAATGGAGGATGAGGTGTGAGTATTCACCAGATTTGGGACTGCAGAAAGCCTTATGCTAGCTGTGGTATCCTATAAAAATATAATTAGAACCAACAACAATATGACATATAAGAGTACACTACTTATTGGTGCAGCAACAGCTGCTTTCGCGATGCCAGCAATGGCTAATCACCACTCTGTTACTGATGGAGCGAGAGCTCTTGCTAAGGGAACAACAAAAGCAGGTAAAGGTCTACTCAGCGGAGTGGCTTCAACTGGAAGAGGTTTGCTTTCAGCGCCAGGCAAGATGCTTAAGATCAGTGATTCTGCACTTCCTAACCTAAGTCTAGGAGTTCAGGAATTCGGTCTCAGTGGTAATATCGATTACGGTGATGACATTGCATACAACCTTAACCTATCATACGGTTATTTCTTCAAGGATAACTGGCAGATTGGTTTCACAACAAACATTCAAGGTGAGAACAGTGACCTTAACTTAGGTCTTGGTCTATTCACTGAGTATAACTTTGTAGGTGAGACTAAGTGGGTTCCTTTCGTAGGACTTTCTGCTAAGTGGGCGAGCCTTGGTTCAGACGCATTGGATGCAGATTCAATTGCTCTTGGTCTTGATCTTGGTGTTAAGTATTTCCTTAAAGAGAATCTTGCTCTTTCATTTTCAGTAGGTGCAGATTTTGCGTTTGATGACGTATTCCCTGGTGGAGATGATTTCCAGCAGACAATCAAGATTGGAACACGTTTCTACTTCTAGGATTTTTATATAGCCTGCTTTGAGTGGGTTTTATGATTCATAGTTAGACTGATCTCTTGAATGGGGTCAGTCTTTTTTGTGGCTATTTGGTGGTTTATTGTTTAGTGATTTTGGTATGAGTCATGCACTGATTGAAGCGAAGAATGTCCACAGGGGATATAGTATAGGGAAGAAGAGAGTAGAGGTGCTGAAGGGGATTCATTTGAGGATAGAGAAGGGTGAGAAGGTGTTTCTGTGTGGGCCGAGTGGCGCGGGTAAGACTACTTTGATGTATACTTTGGCTGGTTTGGAGAAGCCTGGTAAGGGTGAGGTTATTATTGATGGTAAGGATCTTTATCAATTACCGAAGAAACAGCAGTCTATTCTTAGGAATAAGCGGATGGCTTATATTTTTCAGAACTATTATCTTTTACCGGAGTTAACTGCTATGGAGAATGTGATGATACCTGCTCTTATAGGTGGGAAGCATGATAAGGAGGCTGCGCTGACTGCGCTGAGGCGTGTGGGCTTAGCGGAGAGGTCTGATCACTTGCCTGCTGAGCTTAGTGGTGGTGAGCAGCAGCGTGTGGCTATTGCGAGGGCTTTGGTGAATAAGCCGGAGATTATTTTTGCTGATGAGCCGACTGGTAATTTGGATTCTAGGAATGGTGCTGAGGTGATGAGGTTGCTTTTGGAGTTATCTGATGAGGATGGTTCGACGCTTGTTGTGGTGACTCACGATAGGAGTTTGGCGGTGCATGGGGACAGGACTCTTATTGTTACTGATGGTGTGGTGAGTGATAGGGAGGAGTCATTGGAGGTTTAGTTTTTGTTGTTATCTAGGCTGGTTCAGCTGAGTTTTTATTTTTTTCAGTGTGGGTTATTCAGGGGCATAAAAAAATCCATTAGCAAGGAGCTAATGGATTGTGATAGATTTGTTGATTAGGTGCTAGTAGATTACGCTTCAGCGAGTGCTACGTTAACACGGCGGCCGCTTTGGTCAAAGTATACGTTACCTTCTTCAAGTGAGAAGATGGTGTGGTCTTTGCCGATGCCTACGTTTTTACCTGGCTTCCATTTTGTTCCGCGCTGGCGGATGATGATGTTACCTGGGATGACGACTTCGCCACCAAATTTTTTAACGCCGAGTCTGTTGCTGCGTGAATCTCTGCCGTTTTTAACGGAACCTTGTCCTTTCTTATGAGCCATGTCTTAAGTATAGTTAGTGGTTATGAAATGCTAGTGATTTCTAGCTTGGTGAGGTGTCTGCGGGAACCTTTAGTTTTATGGTATCCTTGGCGACGCTTGAATTTGAATGCAATTACCTTTTTGCCACGGAATTGCTCGACAACTGTAGCTTTGACAGCTGCTCCTTCAACTACTGGTGCGCCAACTGTTGTGGTGCTTCCGTCATTTACGAGGAGGACTTCATTGAATGATGCTTCTGCGCCTTCGTCGAGATCTAGTTTCTCGACGTCGATTGTATCGCCTACTTGAACGCGGTATTGTTTGCCGCCTGTTTTGAAAACTGAATATGCCATGGTCGTGACAAGGTTATTGGTTAAATTGGTGTCCGAGAGCAGTGAGTTGTTCAATGTCTCGTGGGGCGGAAATGGAACATAAGGAGGGCTGATGGGCAAGTTTTTTTTATAAATTATTACAAATAATTTGTAATTAGTGCTAAGGAGTTGGTGGATGAATGAATTATTTCCAGTAGAGATTATGGGATCTGAAGCGATGCGTGACTTTGGAGAGATGGTTGGTGGTAGGTTACGAGCGGGTGATGTTTTAGCCTTGGTGGGTGATTTGGGTGCGGGTAAGACTCATTTGGCGCAGGGGATAGTGCGAGGGTTGGGTTATGATGGGGAGGTTACGAGTCCGACTTTTGCTTTAGTCAATGAGTATGTGGGGAGTGCTTGTAGTGTTTATCATTTTGATATTTATAGGATGGAGAGTGCTGATGAGTTATTGGAGATAGGGTGGGAGGATTATTTAGAGAGTGGGGGAGTGGTTTTGATAGAGTGGGCAAATAAGTTTCCTGAGTTAGTTCCGGAGGGGGCTTGGTGTGTGGGTATAGATTCTGTGGTGCGTGAGGTAGAGGGAGATGATGGGTGTAAGTCCATGATGGAGGGGCGTAGATTGGTTTGTGAGGTTTTACGTGGGGGTTAGATTCTGAGGTTCTATGAGGTGGGGAGAACTTTTTTTCTAAAATATGAAAAAAGGATGGTCTTATGGGGGTATTAAAGTTACTACCATTTATTATTAAATAGTGCGATGAATCCAATTGAGTATATAGGGCCTGTTCCTGAGAAAAAGCGCAAGAAGCCTGTATTAGGCGGCTGGGTTATTCTGCTCTTGGCTGGTGTTTTTGTATCTTATTTTGCGTGGCCTGCGTTTGCTGAGTTGGTAAAGAGTTCGAATGATTTGCCGACGGATTCTAAGGTGGAGGTGGCTATATCTGAGCTTGCGGCGAGTGGTGATTATGGCGAGAGGCTTGCAGCAGCAGCTTTGGATAGGACACGGTATGGTGTGGTTTATGATGGTTCTGTTTATAATAATATAGGTTATCCGAATGGAGACATAGCGAGTGATAGAGGTACTAGTACGGATATGGTGGTGAGGGCTTACCGGCAGTTGGGGGTGGATCTGCAGCAGTTGATTCATGAGGATATGAAGGAGAGTTACCATGAGTATCCGCAGTTATGGAATCAGCGGTCACCTGATACTAATATTGATCACCGTAGGGTTCAGAATCAGCAGAGATTTTTTGAGAGGCATGGGGTTAAGTTAGGGAATACTAGGTCTACTTTGGATTATAGTTTTGGTGATATTGTGGTTTGGAGTTTGCCGGATGGCAGGCCTCACATAGGAGTGGTAGTTCCTGGTCCTGGTTCTCACTCTGGAGAGGTGTGGGTGGCTCATAATATAGGGAATGGTCCTGAGTGGACGAATGATTTACTTACTTATGCGATAGTGGGCCATTACCGTTATCAGGGTAAGTAGTTGTGGGTTTTTATTGTTGTTAGTGGTGTTTTCTGTTGTAGCTTGGTGATTTGGAGCTAGTGTTGTTTTTAGGTTTATGACATTTCTAATTACAGCGGGGCCGACGAGGGAGGCTATAGATCCGGTACGTTATTTGACGAATCGATCATCTGGGAAGATGGGTTATGCTATAGCAGATGTGGCGGCATCTAAGGGTTATAGGGTGATATTAATTTCTGGGCCTATTGATTCTGGGGTGGATGTTCCTGATGGTGTGGATTATGTACCGGTGGAGAGTGCTGGAGAGATGTATGCTGCAGTTGAGCGCTGGATAGGGAGTGCAGATGTGGCGATTTTTGCGGCGGCGGTAGCGGATTATCGACCTGTGGAGTGTATGGAGCAGAAGTTAAAGAAAGAGGGTGAGGAGATGGATTTGAGGTTGGTGCGGAATAGGGATATTTTGGGTTCTGCTCGTGATGTGTTTTTATTTAATGGGGTTTTGGTTGGTTTTGCTGCTGAGACTGAGAATGTGTTAGAGAATGCGAGGGGGAAGTTGCTGAAGAAGGGTTGTGATATGGTGGTGGCTAATGATGTATCACGGAGTGATATAGGTTTTGATTCTGATGAGAATGAGGTGGTTTTGGTTTTTAGAGAGGGTGAGGAGATAGTAGAGAAGGCTAGTAAGAAGAGCATAGCGAGGAGTGTGGTGAGTGCGGCTATGAGTCTTGAGGGTGAGATGTAGGGGGGTGAGTGGGTATTATTTTATGACATTACTAGAGACAGCAGTGAAAGCGGCAAAGGCAGCGGGTGAGCTTTTGAGGGAGAATTTTGGGAGTATGCTTGAGGTGGATGAGGCGTTACATCATGATATTAAGTTGGCGTTGGATAGGGAGTCTCAGGATTTGATTAGTGATGTATTGCTTGGTGAGTTTCCGGATTATGCATTTTATGGTGAGGAGGGTATAGGTGGTAATCAGGATTCTGAATATCAGTGGATAGTTGATCCTATAGATGGGACTGTGAATTTTTTTTACGGGATACCTCATTACTGTGTATCGATTGCTTTAAGGCATGCGGGTGATATTATTTTAGGGGTTATTTATGATCCTTCGATGGATGATTTGTGGACGGTGGTCAAGGGTGAGAAGCCGTATTTGAATGGGAAGGAGATTTCTGTGAGTTCACGGAGTAAGCTGGAGGAGAGTGTTTTGTATGTGGGGTGTGGTAAGACTGAGGATGCTCTTTCTACTGGTTTGGAGAGGTTTAGGAGGGCGTCATTGCGTGCGCGGAAGATGCGTATGATGGGTTCTGCTGCATTGGGGATGGCTTATATAGCGACTGGGAGGCTGGATGCTTACGTTGAGTCACGTATATCTCTGTGGGATATAGCTGCTGGGCAGTTGCTGATAGAGTCCACTGGGGGGAAGGTGACTTTGACTCCTAAGGAGGGTCAGCCTGATGTGTGGAGTATAGTTGCGACTAATGGGAAGATTCCTATTGAGGAGATTTTGTAGAGGGTGGGTTGGCGGCTTGTTTCATTACTTGGTATTACTGGGGAGGTGAGCTGCCTGAGTTTTTTGGTTAGTTTTTTTAGAGTTGATTATTTTTTATTGGTGAAGCGGTAGTGAGATACGAACCATTCTTCACCTTTACGGAATCCCCATAGTTCTGCGCATGCCATGTAGAATGTTCTCCAGTAGACCCACCATTTTACGGCTTGTTCTTTTCCGTATGTTTCTTCTATGAGTGGGAAGAGTTCATCTTTGTTAGAGTCCATTTTATGAAGCCATGCGTTACTGGTTTTTTGGTAGTGTGATCCGTTTACTTGCCAGTGGTTTTCGATGTTGAGGTGATCTTGGAAGTAGAGAAGGAGGTCATCTGATGGCATTTGGCCTCCTGTGAAGAAGTAGCGGCTCATCCAGTCGTCTTCGTTTTCTATTTCGTAGTGGTAGGATGTGTCTTTGTGGGTGAAGATGTGGACGAATAGTTTTCCGTCTGGTTTGAGCCAGTTGCTGATTCTTTTTAGGAGTAGCTGGTAGTTTTTCATGTGTTCGAACATTTCTACTGAGACGACGCGGTCAAAGGTGCTTTCGCCTTCACCTTTGTAGTCTATCATGTTGACTGTTTTGACGGTAACGTTGTTGAGTCCGCGTTCTTTGAGCTGAGAGTTTATGAATTCTCGCTGTGTGTTAGAGTTTGATATGGCGGTTATTTTTGATTCTGGAAAGTTTGCAGCCATCCAGAGAGTGAGAGATCCCCATCCGCAGCCGAGTTCTAGGATGTGGTGACCGTCAGTAATGTCTGCTCGTTTGCATGTGAGTTTGAGCATGCGTGCTTCTGAGGCGGCGATGTCTTGGCAGGTTTCGCCGTCTTGCCAGTATCCTGAGCTGTATTTGAGGTGAGGCCCAAGGCATCCTTGGAAGAATTTGGTAGGGAGTTCGTAGTGTTGCTCGTTTGCTTCATCTGTAGCGATAGCTAGGGGGCTGTCTTTGAGTTTGTTTACGTGCTTGATGAGCGCTTCTTGGCGGTTTTGGCAATTTTTGTGGCGGACTTTTTTGAGTGTTTTTAGGAGACGTTGTCTGATTCCGAAGCGGATGAGTCTGTCTGGGATGCGGTCGTTTTCTAGCCAGTTGTTGATTTTTGATTTCATAGTGATTATTTTTTGATCCAGGGGAAGAATGCGTTTGTTGATTGTTGATATTTTCTGTATGCGTTGCCTCTGCTTTTGAGGAGTGAGCGTTCGAGTGGGGGGATACCGGTAACTTTAGTGAGGAGGTATATCATGATGATGGGAGCATGGATGGTGTAGATGCCTCCTGGTGCTGCGCAGCAGAAGATGTAGATTCCAATCCATATGACGGCTTCGAAGAAGTAGTTAGGGTGGCGGCTGTATTTCCAGAGGCCGGTATCGCATATTTTTCCTTTTCCTTGTTTTTCGATGAACTGTGAGAGTTGTTGGTCTGCGGTGTATTCACCGACTATTCCGGCGGAGAAGATGATGATGCCTATCCATTCGAGTGGTTGGATGGGGATGCTGGAGTGTGATGAGAAGAAGAAGGGGAGTGAGAGTAGGAATACGAGAGCTGCATTGATGAGGAAGATGAAGAGGAAGTTTTTGTTGGCGTCTTGGTTCCATTTATTTCTGAGTGTTTTGTAGCGGGGGTCTTCTTCTGGGTGGTGTTTAAAGATTCTTTTAGAGAGGTGTATTCCGAGTCTTAGTGACCATGCGAGTGCCATAATAGTGAGGATGGTTTTTCTGGTGCCGCTGCCGTTGTGGCTGGAGTTATAGATGAAGACTGGGATGATGATGCTGAATGCCCACATGGCGTCAACGATGCTAGCATTTTTTATTTTTATGGATGCTAGCCAACCGATTATGAAAATGATGGTAAGAATTAAAAGTGTGAGTATTAATGCGTTCATTTTGTTAGGGAGGGTGTTTTTGGTTTCATGTATTTATTAAGTGTGAATCTGAAAGTAAAGAAAAGAGGTATTGCGAACCATGGAGCTATGATTGCCCATGCTTCGATACCGTAGAGAGCCGTCATGCCGAAGTCTTTAGCGAACTGGAGGGGGCTATCTTTGAATTTATCTAGGAGTTGGAGGATGCTGAAAGGGATGTGTGGTGCGCCGTTTATGGATTCGCCGATGCGTATGAATACGAGAATGAGTCCGATGTGGAGGGGGTAGAATAGGCTTTTGAATAGGAGGAGGAATGGGAGGTTTAGTCTGAGGGCGGAGCCGATGAGGATGCTTAGTAGGTTGGTTGTGCCTAGGATGGGGAAAGCAGATATGACTGGGGAGATGGCCATGGAGAGTGCTATTTTGTCTATTGTTACACCGCGTGTGAGTTGGTTTTTAATAGGAGCGAGGACAAACCTATTCCAGAGTTTGGAGGTTTTGCTTTTGTTGATAGGAGTTGTTGCTTCTGCGGTCACTTTGTTTAGTTTTGTCTGATGGGGATGAGTTTTTCGTTATTGGGTTTAGTGTATATTGCTTGGACGACGCTGATGTTTCTGGTGGCGAATGCGGCTTCACAGTATTTGAGGTAGTAGTTCCATTTACGGATGAATGTTTCATCGAATCCTTGTGCTTTGACGTTGTTTATTTGTGCGTTAAAGCGGACGTGCCATTCTGATAATGTTTTGGCGTAGTCTATTCCCATGTCATCTATTTGGAATGTTGTGAGTTCGCCGGTTTGTTTCATGACTTGGTTGATTCTGCCGAGTGAGAGTAGTAGTGAACCGGGGAAGATGTGCCGCTGGATGAAGTCGACTCCGCGTTTGAGTTGTTCATATCTGCTATCTGGAACGGTTATGATTTGGATGCCGAGGGCTCCGTCTGGTTTGAGGAGTTCGTTACATTTTGAGAAGTAGCTTGGTAGAAATTTATCTCCAACGGCTTCTAACATTTCGATGGATACGATGTGGTCAAACGATCCTGTGATTTCGCGGTAGTCTTGGAGCCTGAGGTCGATTTGTTTTTCTAGGCCTTCTTTTTTGACTCTGTCTATAGCGTATTTGAGCTGTTCTTGGGAGATGGTGACTCCTGTGATGTGGCATCCGTAGTGGGTGGCGGCGTGGCATGCGAATCCGCCCCATCCGCATCCTATTTCTAGGACATTGTCTCCTTTTTTGAGTTGGAGTTTTTTACAGAGGGCATCATATTTTGCGAATTGTGCTTCTTCGAGTGTGGTGTTTTGATTTGAGAAGATGCCGCTGGAGTAAGTCATGGATGGGTCTAGGAATAGTTTGTAGAAATCGTTTCCTAGGTCGTAGTGTTCTGCGATATTTTTTTTGCTGTTGCGTATGGTGTTGGCTCTTGCAGCGTGGAAGAGCTTGTTGAAGATTTTGAGTTTGTTGACTTTTTTGATTTTATTTGATGAGCCTTTGAGGTCTTCTTTTGCTTTCATGTTACGAATGAACCAGGAGATGACTGCTTTGATGTCTGGGGTGTCCCAGATTTTGTCCATGTATGCTTCACCGAGTCCTACATTTCCGTATGCGACGCATCGTCTAAAGAATTCGTTGTCATCGTTTAGGTTTATCTCTGCTTGTATGTTGTGTCCATCTGTTCCGTATTGGTGTGTGGAGCCGTCACTGTAGCGGAGCAGAAGTCCACCGGTGGGCATTCCTGAGAAGAGTTTATGGATGATTTTTTGTTGCCAAACGTATTTTGGTGGCTTGGTAGCTTCTATAGTGTTGTTAGCCATGGTTATTTTTTGTTAAGCTTTTGTGAGGACGCAGGACGTTTGTTTGATCTGCGGCTGTGTTTGATTTATTTGAAATAGGTAATTTGCGCAACCACATGATTAGAGCGTGCCAGTGAATGAGGAATATGATGCGAGCTGTGAGTAGCGGGTATCTGATGATGTAGTAGGCTAGTCTGAGTGATGTGAGAGTTTTTTGTTTTCCTCGGATGGTGCTGACTAGGACGATGCCGTCTTGATCTAGGTCGTTGATGTTGACTGCCCAAGTTTGTTTTTTGGGGCCTATTTGGAAGTCGAAGTGGTCATTTACTTTTGAGAATGGTGAGACGTAGAAGTTTTTTGCTGTGATGAGTCTGAACCAATCTGGTTTATGGTTTTGGTCGATGAGGAATAGTTTTTTTTCGAGGAATGTGTTTCCAACTTCTGCGACTGTAGCGATTGTTTTACCTGATGAGTTTTCTAGGTAGTAGAATGAGACTGGGTTAAACTGGTAGCCGAAAATACGCGGGAAGGTTTGGAGTATTGTTTTTGCTATATTGTTGGTGTTGATGTTTTTTGTTTTGAGGAATGCGAAGAGTTTTTCTTTGATGTTTAGTGAGGAATCTTGGGTTAGGTAGTCTGCATCTTTTATGGAGTAGATGTTCCAGCGGTTTCTGCTGAATAGCCAGAGTTTTTTGTTGAGTTGATCGAGTTCGTCTAGGTCGATGGACATCATGAATACGGAGTATGCGAACTGCCGTGTGACGGGTTTGAGTCTTTTGTGGAAGATTCTACACTGGTAGAGTGAAGAGTTCATTTCCAGACGTTCCTTTCTAGCAGGGTTTCGCAGAGGTTGACTGCTGAGAGGAGTCCGTCTTCGTGGAATCCGTAACGTTGCCAAGCGCCGCAGAAGAATGTGTCTGAGCCATTTAAGCCTTTTTGGTGGAGAAGGGGGATTTGTTTTTGAGCGTTGATGGCTTTTAGGTCGAAGAGAGGGTGGGCGTAGTTGATGGTTTTAATGATGTTTTTAGGTTCTGTATGTGGGTTGATGGTGACGAAGTAGTTTTCTTGTTCTGAGACACCTTGCAGTGAGTTCATCCAGTAGTGTGTGGAGCTTTTTAGTCCATCTGGTGAGTCTTTTATTTCGTAGTTCCATGATGCCCAGCATGGTTTATTTTTAGGCATGACGGAGGTGTCCGTGTGCATGACTGCGGTGTTTGGCTGGTATTGGAACGGGGAGAGTATTTCTTTTTCAGTGGATGTGGGGTCAGTGAGGAGCTTTAGTGAGTCGTCAGCGTGAGTGGCAAGGATGACTTTGTCAAAGAGCTGTTGTCCATTTAGGGAGGTGACTTGAATTCCTTCTGGGGTTCTGGCGACTGAGGTTACTGGGTTGTTGAGCTGAATGCGGTGATGGAATGGCTGTGTTAGTTTTTCTACGTATGTTTTAGCGCCGCCGCAGACTGTGCGCCATTGTTTACGTTTTTCAACTGCGAGGAATCCGTGGTTTTTCCAAAACCGCATGAGTGTGATGGCGGGGAATTGTTCTATTTTTTCTGGTGGGCTTGACCAGACGGCGGATGCCATGGGGACGAGGTACCAGCGCAGGAAGTTTTCACCGTAGCCGCGGTGTTTGACGTATTCACGGAGTGTTAGGTGGTGGAGGTCTTCATTTTCTATGTCTTCAAGAGCATCGGCGTTAAAGCTTTTGATTTTAAAGAGCATGCGCCAGAATTTGATATTAAGTAGGTTTTTTCTTTGGCCGAAGATTTCGTTGAATTTGCCGCCGTTGAATTCGAGTCCGTCTGGGTGGTGATTTACAGAGAATGACATGGATGTCTTCTTGGTCTTTACATCGAGTTCTTTGAATAGGCGCGTAAGGTGTGGGTATGTGTCTTCATTGTAGACCATGAAGCCTGTGTCGATGGGGACATCTTTGGGGCCTTCTTTGATGGTGACTGTGTTAGTGTGTCCGCCTATGTAATTGTTAGCCTCGTAGAGTGTTAGGTCTGCGTGATCTTTTAAGAAGTGAGCGCATCCTAGTCCTGAAATGCCAAGGCCGATGATGGCGATGGATGGTTTTTCTTTTTGAGTGATTGGTGATGAGGCCATTGATTATTGTTACTTCGAGCGGTTTTGGATGATTTCATCTGGGACTTTACGAAGCTTTGTGATGAGTCCGAGGAGGGACATTATTTTTAGGCCGTAGTAGGTGATGTCTATTTCCCACCATTTGAATCCTTGTCTGGTGCTGTGTGGGTAGCGGTGGTGGTTGTTATGCCATCCTTCACCGAGGGTAATGATGGCTAGGATGGCGCTGTTTTTGCTATCGTCTTTTGTTTTGTAGCGTTGTTTTCCCCAGACGTGAGCCATGGAGTTGATCATGAGGGTGCCGTGAAGTAGGAATACGGTGCTGACGAAGAAGGTCCAGACGAAGAATTGTGGAGCGGTGACGGCTAGTGTGGGGTATGTGGTTTCGAGGAAGTAGCCGAGGGCGTACATGCAGGCGCCGTAGAGGTATGGGACGAGTTGGTCGAATCTGTTAAGGAAGACTAGTTCTGGGAATTTGGCTAAGTCTTTGATTTGTGAGTAGTCTGTGGGGAAGTTACGTTTGCATGTGATCCAGCCGATGTGTGACCACCAGAAGCCTTGAACTCCTGGAGAGTGGAGGTCTTCTTCTGTGTCTGAGTGTTTGTGGTGGTGGCGGTGGTTAGCGGCCCACCAGAGAGCGCCTCTCTGCATGGCAGTGTTTCCCCAGACGGCCATGATGAACTGCATGATTCTGCCTGCTTTGAAGGATCTGTGTGAGAAGTAGCGGTGGTAGAAGCCTGTGATGGCGAACATTCTGAGGATGTAGAGAATGATGGCAGCGATGACCGCTGTGGGGCTCCAGCTGACCCAGATGAGTAGGAATAATCCGAGGTGTAGAATGATGAATGGGATGCAGCGTTCCCAGTCGACTTTTACTGCGAGTGCTTTTGGGTTTTCTATTCTTTTGTAGTCTGAGTCCAACCAATGTCCGAGCATGTCTTTAATTCTGGTAAAGGTGCTGGCTTTTGGTTGGGTGCTATTGTTCATCTTATAGGGGGGTTAGAGCCTTTTTTTTACGATGTTAATACCGCCGCCGAGAAGTGGTATGTGCTCGAATAGTCCTGATGTGGAGTCCCAGAAGTCTTGGTGGATGAGGACTTTGCCTTGTTCATCGAAGATGACGTGGGACATACCGATGGTGATGATTTCTTTGCCTTTAGCGAGTTTAGGGGCGCTGAATTTCATGGTCCATCTGATGTAGTGTCCTTGATTTGATTTAGCGATGTCTTCTATCTCAAGAGAGTATGAAGTCATTGTTTTTGCTGTTTTGGTGAAGTGGTCTTCTATTTCCTGTCTGTTGGTAAGGGTTTTTAGGGTGTCATTGAGGTATGCTTCACTGGCGTAGACGTTGGATGTTTCTTTTTTTATGAAATCTGTAGAGCCGATGCCTTTGAGGAATGTGCTGAAGCGATCTAGGGCTTGTTTAGTATCATCTGGTGTGAGGTTTCCTGCGCGTTTTAGGGCTGTGGATTTGGCTTTGTTGTATGTGTTTGCTTGTTCGTTCATGCTGGTATTGGTAGAGCATCCTGTGAAGCAGAATAGGCCAATGCATAGGCTGAATCCAACCCATCCGATCCAGGGTATGAGTTTTGTTATATTTGTGTTACTTCTGTTCACGGGATTGCTCATTATGTGGTGTGGAACGAAATATGTTACTGTATGGATGCTTTATTGACAAATGATGTTGGTTGGATGTGTAGCTTATTCTGCGAGTAATTCAAGAAGTTCCCCGATGTTGTGATTTTTTTCTAATTGGTGTCTTAAGCGGTATTTGTAGTCGATGGAGTATGAGTTCTGTCTACCTTGTCTGGTGCGAGAGATTACATTGGCATCGGTGAGTTCGTTTAGGATGCGTTGGATAGATCTTTCAGTGATGCCTATTGAGAGAGCTAGGTTTCTAACGGTTGTTTGGTGGTCACGGTGTAGGCATAGTATGACGTGGAGGTGGTTTGTGAGGAATGTCCAGTTGCTATTGGCTTTATTTTTAGAAGAGTTTTCAGTGGGTTTCATGGTGTTTTCAAGTTATGACTTTAAATACATGAAAAATAAGTCATGTTTTATGTTGCGTGTTATTTGTTTCGTGTTTTAATATGATCATAATGGGATACAGAGAACAAGTAGAAATCAGGGGATGTGGCTATGAACTTAATATTAATGGGGGTGCTTAGAGATGACTGGGATCAAAAGGAATATTTTTATTGATAGGGTAGTTTCACTTTTTAGGCATGAAGCGAGTGGTGGGGTGTTGTTGATGTTGGCTACGGTATTTGCGCTGATAGTGAGTAATACTGGGATGGCGTGGTATCCTGCGTTGATAGATACACCAGTGAAGGTAATGGTGGGGAGTTTGGTCATATCTAAGCCATTGTTGTTATGGGTTAATGATGGGTTGATGGCTATTTTCTTTTTGTTAGTGGGTTTGGAGCTGAAGAGGGAGTTACTGTATGGTGAGTTATCTGATGGGAAGAAGCTTATACTGCCGTTGATGGCTGCTGCGGGTGGGTTATTAGTGCCAGCGTGTATTTATGTTTTATTCAATAAGGGAGATTCTGCTGCGCTGAATGGCTGGGCGATACCGGCTGCAACTGATATTGCTTTTGCGCTTGGGATATTGGCATTGCTGGGTAGCAGGGTGCCGGTAGCTCTGAAGATATTGCTTACATCGATAGCTGTGATTGATGATTTGGCAGCTATAGTTATTATTGCGTTGTTTTATACGAGCCAGCTGTCTGTGTTAGCTCTGATGGTGTCTGCGGGGACGTTGTTATTACTGTGGTTGATGAATCGGATGGGAGTAAGGTCTGTAGCTCCTTACATTTTAGTGGGAGTAGTTCTATGGGTGAGTGTATTGAAATCTGGAGTTCATGCTACACTAGCTGGAGTGGCGCTGGCGGCCTTTATCCCTTCTAGGCCTGCGGGGGAGTCTGCGGCAGCTGGGAGGGTAGAGCATTTTTTACATGGTTGGGTAGCATTTTTCATATTGCCTGTATTTGCTTTTGTGAATGCTGGGGTGCCATTGGTGGGGATCACTTTAGAGGCTTTGATGAAGCCGATACCTATGGGGATAGCGTTTGGGTTGTTTTTTGGTAAGCAGCTGGGGGTATTTGGATTGTGTTATTTGGCGATAAAGTGTGGTTTGGCGAAGTTACCGAGGGGTGTGACCTGGAAGCAGCTTTATGGATTAGCTTGTTTATGTGGAGTAGGATTTACGATGAGTCTGTTCATAGCATCGCTTGCTTTTGAGGGTTCTGGGGCGCCTGTATTTAATTCTGATGCTCGGTTAGGGATCCTTTTAGGATCTTTGCTCTCTGGTCTGGTGGGTTATTTTGTGCTGCGAAGGAGTCTAGCAGATAAGAGGCTGAATGAGTAGATGGGGCGGTAGTGTTGTTTTTTCAGTAATTACTGAAAAAATGGTAATTATATTATTGAGTTAGTGGTGTGTTTTCGTTTAAGGTGGGCATCTATGAGTAAGACTATATTAATTGTTGGTGGGAATAGTGGGATAGGAAAGGAAGTGCTGGATGTATTTTTGGGCTATGGTTACGAGGTTCATTTGGCTGTTAGGAAGGTTGATGATGTGGATAAGCCGGTGGCGAGTAAGCAATTTTATGATGCTCTGGAGGGAGGTGAGAGTGATCTGGAGCTTCCGGAGGTTTTGGATGGATTAGTTTACTGTCCGGGTACGATACAATTGAAGCCGTTTCATAGGGTTGATGGGGAGCAGATGAGGAATGATATGGAGGTGAATGCATTTGGGGCTGCGCGTATCATTCAGGCGGCACTGCCTGCGCTTAAGAAATCTGAGTCTGCTGGTGGGGCTTCGGTGGTGATGTTTTCATCGGTGGCTGCGCAGACTGGGTTGGCATTTCATGCATCGATTAGTATGGCGAAGGCGGCGGTTGAGGGATTGACGTTGAGTTTGGCAAGTGAGTTGTCCTCGTTTGGAATTAGGGTGAATGCTATTGCACCATCTTTAACTGATACGCCGTTGGCGTCTATGTTGTTGAATTCTGATGCTAAGCGTGAGGCTTCTGCGGCACGTCATCCGTTGAAGACGGTAGGGACTGCTTCTGGGGTGGCTGGGTTGGTGGATTACTTGGTAGGTGAGGGTGCAGGCTTTGTTACTGGTCAGGTATTTAGGGTAGATGGAGGCATGAGTTCCTTGAGGTAATTTTTAGTTGAGATGGTGGAGCTGAATGGAAAAACTGTAATGGTAACGGGTGCTAATGGCTACATTGGCACTCGTCTCATTCATGCATTGGGGGAGCGGGGTTATAGGATATTAGCGGTTGTTAGGAACCGGAAGAGGCTTAATAAAGATTTGGTTAAGTCATTGGCTGGGCGGTTGGTCATCATAGAGGCTGATTTTAGTTCTTATCAGTTACCTGAGATTTCTGAGAAGGTAGATGCGGCATATTATTTGCTGCATTCGATGAGTTCTGGGGGTGATTTTATGGATGTAGAGACGCAATGTGCGTTTCATTTTGTGACGTGGGTGAAGTCAACGGGGTGTGAGCAGATTATCTATTTGGGAGCGCTTTTGCCGCAGAACGTTGAAGGTTCTGAGTTATCCCAGCATCTTCAATCACGGGAGAAGGTGCAGACTATTTTACAGGCATCTGGGGTGCCGTTAACTACATTGAGGGCGTCTATTATAGTTGGGAGTGGGAGTGCTAGTTTTGAGATGATACGTGATTTGGTGGAGAAGTTGCCTGTGATGATAACTCCTAAGTGGGTGAGGACGGAGTGTCAGCCGATAGCGATACGTAACATTATTTATTATTTAGTGGGGGTGATAGAGAATGAGGTTTGTAGGGGGAAGGATTATGATGTGGGAGGTCCTGAGACGCTGACTTATGGTGAGATGTTAGAGCGTTATGCTAGGGCGCGAGGACTGAGGAGGTGGATAGTGTCTGTGCCGTTTTTTAGTCCTAAGTTGTCATCACATTGGTTACAGATTTTTACTGCGACTAATTATTTTTTGGCGAGGAATTTGATTGATAGTTTGAGTATGAAGACGGTGTGTCATGGGGATGCTATTACTGAGGTGATACCGCAGGATTTATTGACTTATGATGAGGCAATTGAGAGGGCTTTTTCGCGGATAGCACAGAATTTGGTTCCTTCTACTTGGTATGATTCTTTGGTTAGTGGATCACTTAGTCATTCTCAGTTAGATAATGTGAATGTTCCTGTTCATGGGGTTTTTAAGGATCAACGTTCTGGGGAGATTATGGTTGAAAGGGGTGAGTGTGTTGATGCAATATGGAGTCTTGGAGGGAAAGTAGGTTGGCCGTCTATGCACTGGGCGTGGAGGGTTAGGGGTTTTATTGATAAGATGATAGGAGGGATAGGAATGAGGCGTGGGAGGCGGAATATTAGTGAGCTTAGGAGTGGTGATGCATTGGATTTCTGGAGGGTGATTCTGGCGGATCGTGAGCGTGGGAGGTTGATATTATTTGCGGAGATGAAGTTACCGGGTGAGGCATGGTTAGAGTATGAGATACTGGGTGATAGGTTGAGGCAGGTGGCGACTTTTAGACCTAAGGGGTTATTGGGAAGGGTGTATTGGTATGCTGTGTATCCTTTGCATGTGGTTCTTTTTCCGAGGATGTTGCGGGTTTTGGCTAGTGGGTGGATGGGGAGAAAAAAATTATGAAGATAGGGTTAATATTTCCGTTTCAGTTGTATGCGTCTCATCCTGTTTTGGAGGAGGCTGATAAGGTTTTTATGGTGGCGGATTCTTTGGTGCTAGGGGGGGATGATGAGTGGCCTTTGGTTCCACATGCGAAGAAGTTATTACTGCATAAGGCTTCTATGGTGGTTTATTCTGAGGATAAGGAGCTGGAGATCGTTGATAGTTATGAAAGTTTGGATCTAACAGGGTTTAGTGATATTGTGGTTTGCCGACTGGTGGATGATGTTTTGGAGAGGAGATTAGGTGATTATTGTGAGGCTAATGGTATGGGCTTGATAGAGTTGGAGACGCCTGGTTTTGTTACGCCGAGTGCATGGGGGAGGGATTTTTTTGAGGGTAAGAAGAAGCCTTTTATGAAGACATTTTATCAGGCACAGAGGAAGAGGATGGGGGTTTTAGTGGATGATGAGATGCAGCCTGAGGGTGGGAGGTGGAGTTATGATGATGAGAATAGGAAAAAGTTTCCGTTGAAGGCAGTTCCTCCAGGGGACCCTAAGGTTCATCAAACTGTTAGAGAGGTGGGGGTGCTGGAGCGGGTGAGAGAGGGGTTAGTTGAGAGTGGTGTTGAGGTATTTGGAGGTTATGATGATTTCATTTATCCAATATGTCATGAGAGTGCTCGTGGTTGGCTGGATGAGTTTCTGGAGGAGCGTTTTGCTTTGTTTGGGACTTACGAAGATGCGCTAACTCACAGGAGTAGATTTCTTTATCATTCTGTTCTGACTCCGATGTTGAATATTGGTTTGTTGACGCCAGAAGAAGTGGTGAGTAGGGCGCTGGAGGTGGGTGAGAAAAATGATGTTGGTATTAATAATCTGGAAGGTTTTGTTAGGCAGGTCATTGGATGGCGGGAGTATATGGCGATAATGTATACGAAGCATGGGCGTTATCTTAGGACACAGAATTTCTGGGGTTTTAAGTCATCTATGCCGGAATCGATTTATCGTTGTAAGACGGGTATACCGCTAGTTGATGATGTGCTGTTGAAGGTGAAGCGGGACGGATATGCTCATCATATTGAGAGGCTGATGGTGCTGGGGAACTTTTTTTTACTTTTGCGCGTAAAGCCGGATGATGTTTTCAAGTGGTTTTCTGAGATGTTTGTGGATGCTTATGATTGGGTCATGGTGCCGAATGTTTATGGGATGAGTCAGTTTAGTGATGGTGGTTTACTGGTTACGAAGCCTTATTTGAGTGGCTCTAATTATCTTAAGAAGATGTCTGATTATAAGGCGGGTGAGTGGTGTGAAGTGTGGGATTCATTGTTTTGGAGTTTTATTGATGATTACCGCGATTTTTTCTCTAGCCAGTATAGGATGAAGATGATGGTGAGTCATTTGGTGAAGATGGGTGGTGAGAAGTTAGCAGAGCATCATGAGAGGGCTGCAGGCTATAGGGAGAAGCTTATGGCTGGGGGGTATCTCGGGGATGATTTAGAGCTTTTGTGAAGACTTTTTTAATTATGCTGATTAGTGAATAAATTACACCCATCTAGATGATCTACTTAGATGGGTGCATTTTTGGTTTGGAGCGTTATTTTTTACGCCTTATGATCAGGGAGATCATGCCAAGGCCTATTAGAAGTGAGCCTGATGGCTCGGGGATAGGGCGAATTGAAATGTTATCAATTACATTCAGGTCCATATCGAATTGTAGAGTGGATGTGCCGCCTGTTGTAGTGAAATTCATGGCGTATGTATTGAAGTCCATGGGTGCGTTAGCGCCGCTGCTGTATCCGGTGATTCCTGCTCCAAAAGGTGCATCTACGAGTCCGCTAGCTAAGCTAGAATTTGAGAGTGAGAAGCCCATTTGATTATTAGTCGCTGGGTTTGTTGGTGAGGAGCTGACGTAGTTGGCTACTGAAAACACTAGTGAGTATGAGCCGGCTGATAGGTTTATATTTTGGGAAATACTTGATGCTCCTTTACTCGCTACAAATTGGTCGCCGAAGGTGGTGTTACCGCTATTAGGATCGCTGTTAGGTATGGCTCCATTCGTTCCGGTTACACTCCATGGTGCTATGAGTGCAGGAGATCCGAACTGGCTGGAAGATCCAAAAGGGTTATCTTCAAAGCTGCCGTTTAATACTTGTGCATTAGCAGTGGAGTATGTAGCTGTTAGGGCTATAATTATAGATGTGTATTTATTTATTATTTTCATTAAATAATATTATATTAAATTTTTATTAATATGTAAACATAAATAAGGACATATCATTACGGTGTTTTATCGGATGGTTCGAGGTTGATTTTTATTTATGGTCTGGCTTTGTATTGTTATGGCTTAAAAAGGTTGCTGTTATTTAGATTGGTTTTTTATTTGAGAAGTGTGTTGATTTTTTGGAGGATGGCTGGGGTGTCTTGGAGTCTGCCTTTTCCGGTGTATCCGCAGGCGAGCATTCCATCTTGTTCTGGTCCGACGAAGTGGCAGCCGTCCTTGGTGAGAGTTTGGATATTGCGCTGTGTGGCTGGGTGGTCCCACATTTTACCGTTCATGGCTGGAGCGATGAGTGTTGGGGCTTTGGTAGCTAGGTAGATAGATGTTAGGGGGTCTGGAGCTAGGCCGTTTGCGATGAGGCCGATGGTGTTGGCGCTGGCTGGGGCGATTATTAGGAGGTCTGCTTTGTCAGCCAGGTCGATGTGTCCTGGTTTCCATGCTTGTTTTTCGTCTTCAAGTGAAGTTAGGACTGGATTTCTGGATAAGACTTGGAGGGTGAGAGGGGTGATGAATTCTGTGGCTGTATGGGTCATGACGACGTGGACGTCATGGCCGTCTTTGGTGAGTTGTGAGGTGATGTCTGCGGCTTTGTATGCAGCGATGGATCCGGTGATTCCTAAGATAATGCAGGGCATGGTGTTGATATGAGTTTGTGGTTATGTGGTATGTTGGATAATGGGGCGGCCGAGCATTTTAGCGTATAGCTCGATGTAGGCGGATGCTGTGGTTTTGTGGTTAAAGCGTAGTTTTGATTCTGTCATTATACGTTTTATGGTTTGGGATTTTTTGTGCTGAGGCCAGTTGTGGAATTTGATGGCTTCGTCTATTGCCCATCTGAGGCCTTGTGTTCCGTAGTCGTCGAATCTGAATCCGTTGCCTTTTTTTCCGTCGAGGTGGATGTGTTCTATGGTGTCGTGTATGCCCCCTGTGTTGTGAACTACTGGGATGGTTCCGTACATGGGTGCGGCCATTTGGGGGAGTCCGCATGGTTCGAACTTGGATGGCATGATGATGAAGTCTGAAGCGGCGTAGGCGAGGCGAGAGAGTTTTTCGTTAAAGGGTCTTACGGCGACTCTGTGGTGAAGTGCGTGGTGGTTGACGATGTCATGGAAGTGTTTTTCATATTCCCCGCTTGCGACGATACCGATTTGAAGTCCGATTTCATTGTAGTCTGCGGTGAGTTGGTAGAGGATATCTGCTAGTAATTGGCAGCCTTTTTGCATGGGGTCTAGTCTGGATGGCCAGTAGAATAGTGGGGCATTGGGGTCTTCGGTGAGTCCGACGGTTTGTTGAAATTGTTTTTTGTTTGCTGCTTTTCCTTCTGTGTGTGTTTGTGAGTTGAAGTGGTGTTTGATGCGGTTGTCGGTCTCTGGGTTAAAGGATGCATCTGGTGCGTTGATGATACCGCTGGCGTTATTTGAGTATAGTTTGTTAGCGAGTTCTGTCTGGATGGCTTGTGGTATGAATGGGTGCTTGCCTTCTACGATTTCGTAGAGGAAGGACTGGCTTACTGTGTTGACGTGATGGGATGCGAAGATGCCTGTGGCTAGGCAGTCAACGTGTTTGTTATGGCGTGCGTCGTCGTAGTTACTGGGTGCGCTGTTGAAGTAGAGGTTTTCCCAGTATTCTGAGGCGTCAATGCCGCGGTCTTCGATCTCGCCCATGGTGAGTCTTTCTGAGTGTGTGTTATGGAGGGTGAATAGGCATGGGATGTTGATTTTTTTAGATACTGCTGGGACGAGTGCTGTCATCCAGTCATTGCAGTGGATGAGGTCTGGCTGGACTTTTGGAATGATGTTATTGATGACTTCTCTTTGGAAGGCGAGAGCAGCTAGGTGATTGTGGGTGGCATCGTAGACTTGATTTTTTTTGTAGAAGATATGGTCTTCTGCTAGGTGGATGCGTTGTTCACCGAGAGTGTCTGCAATTTTTTCTTTGGCTCTTTGGATGATGTCTTTTCCTTCTGAACTAAACATTTTTGAGTAGTTAGGGAGTGCGACATGAACGTCTGCGCCTAGTTCAAAAAGGGCGTTTATGAGTGATGAAGAGACGTCTGCCATGCCCCCTGCCTTGGCTGACATTCTCTGTGCCATGTTGCCCATGCCTGCTGGGAGGTAGGTGATTTCTGGTGTTACGATGAGTATTCTGGGGCTTTTACTGTGTTCAGCCTTACTGCGATGTGCGGTTTCAGAATAATTGTTCATTATATACCAGAGGATGTATCAGAATCCTCTGGTGATGGCAATGAAGTTAGGGTGACGGCTTTGAAAAAAGGGGTCATATGGGCTTGTGGAATTTTTTATTCTCTTACTCTTTCGACGTTTGCTCCGAGGAGGAGTAGTTTTTCGTCGATGTGCTCGTAGCCGCGATCGATGTGGTATAGGCGAGAGATTTCTGTGCTTCCTTTTGCTGTGAGGGCGGATAAGACGAGAGCGGCAGAAGCTCTGAGGTCTGAGGCCATGACTGGGGCTGCGGATAGCTGTTCGACTCCAGTGATGACAGCGGTGCCGTTATCGACTTTCATGTCTGCGCCCATGCGTGACATTTCTGCACAGTGCATGAAGCGCTGAGGGAAGATGGTGTCTTCGATGACTGATATTCCTGGAGTGACGGCGAATAGTGATGAGAACTGTGCCTGCATGTCAGTGGGGAAGTTAGGGTGAGGAGCTGTGGTGATTTTGCAGCCTTTTGGGTTTTTTCCTGGTTTGACGGTGACGGAATTTCCTGCTGTGGAGAACTCAACGCTGTGTCCTGCTTCGATGAGTTTTTCTGTGACAGGTATGAGGTGATCTTGGTTGACGCGATTGAGCGTGATGCCGTTATCTGGGCAACCGGCCATGGCGCCAGCAACCATGTAGGTGCCTGCTTCGATACGGTCTGGGATGATGGTGTGTTCGACTCCGTGTAGTTTTTCGACTCCTTCGATGGTGACTCGTCTTGTTCCTGCTCCTTCGATTTTGGCGCCCATTGAGTTAAGGAAGTTAGCGAGGTCGACCACTTCTGGTTCGCAAGCGGCGGATTCGATGATGGTTGTGCCTTTGGCTAGGACGGCTGCCATCATGAGGTTGTCTGTTCCGAGGACGGTGGGGCCGTGTTTGCCGCGGAGGTCGACTTCGGTTCCGGTTAGGCCGTTAGGAGCTTTCATGTCCATGTTGCCTCCTTCCATGTTGATGTCGGCTCCGATGGCGCGGAGTCCTTTGAGGTGGAGGTCAACGGGGCGATCACCGATGACGCAGCCTCCTGGGAGGGAGACTGTGGCTTTACCGAGGCGGGTGAGTAGTGGGCCCATTACGCAGATGGAGGCGCGCATTTTGCGGACGAGTTCATATGGGGCGTCCGAGATGATGTTAGCTGCGTTGATGCGGACGGTTCCGCTGGAGCGTTCTACTTCTGCTCCGAGAGCGGAGAGTATTTGGATCATGTAGTTGGTGTCAGATACGTCTGGGACGCGGCGTATGATGACGTCTTCTTCGGTGAGGAGAGCGGCAGCGAGGATGGGGAGCGATGCGTTTTTAGCTCCTGAGATATTGATAGATCCTTTTAGTGTGCTGCCTCCGTGTACGATTAGTTTGTCCATGATATTAGGTGTGTTTTATGAGTGTGTAGTAGTTGTTGTTGTTTTAAAATTTTGCAATTGGGAAGCGGGGTATACCGGCTAAGTCTTGAGTGGTGGAGATGTCTGAGAATCCGGCGAGTTTAAGTAGGTTTTCTACGGTGGAGGATTGGTGAATGCCGATTTCTAGGGCTATTTGAGCGTCTTTGTTTAGGTGGTTCGTGACTTGGGTAATGAATATTTTGATGATGTCTAGTCCATCATGGCCGCCGTATAGGGCTAGGTCTGGATCGTGGTCGAGCTCGGGGGCGAGTTCTGGGCGGTCTGTTTCTGGGACGTATGGCAGGTTTGCTATGATTAGGTCGTATTTGCTATCTACTCTTGAGAATAGGTTTGATGTTAAAAAGGTCACATTTTTTATACCAAGTAGTTCAGTATTTTCTTTGGCTAGGCTGAGAGCTTCATCTGAGATGTCTGCGCAAGTGACTTCTACTGGCATGCCTAGTTCTGCGGCGAGAGTGATGCCGATGACACCTGAGCCGCATCCCATGTCTAGGATTTTGAGTTTAGTTTTATGTGTGGGTGGCTCGGTTTCTATGGGAGTGAGGGGTGCTGGGGGGCCGATGAAGGGTGGGTGGGATAGTTTTTTGTTGGCTAGCTCGATGGCTATTTCGACGAGTTCTTCGGTTTCTGGTCTGGGGATGAGTGCGCGTTTGTCTGTTTTGAATTCACGGCGGAAGAACTCTACGGTGCCTAGTAAGTGCTGTATGGGTGTTCCTTCGCCACGGAGTTTTAGTTTTTCTCTGAGTGGGGTTAGGTGAGTTTCATCAAGTAGCTGGTCGAATCTGGTGTAGAGTTGGATTTTGCTGATATCGAGTTGGTGGCAGATAAGGAGCTGCATGTTACGGCGCGCATCTTCGATGCCTTTTTTTTCAAGCCACTGAGTGCCGCCGTCGAGAGTTTCTAGAATGGTTTTCAAGGAATTATTTATTGCAAGCCTGCTTCAGCTAGGCGTTCTTCCATGGCAGCTTTTTGGAGGTTTTCTACAAATTCTGAGATGTCGCCGTTCATGATGCCGTCCATGTTATGGGAGGTGTGATTGATGCGGTGATCTGTGACGCGAGATTGAGGGAAGTTGTAGGTGCGTATTTTTTCGGATCTGTCGCCAGAGCCTATTTGTGATTTTCTTTGAGCTGAATATTTTTCGGATTCTTCACGGACTTTGGCTTCGTAGAGTTTTGAGCGCATGATTTGGAGTCCTATTTCGCGGTTCTGAGTTTGGCTTCTTCCGTCTTGGCATTTTACTTGTAGGCCGGTGGGTAGGTGAGTGATTTGGACGCAGGAGTCTGTGGTGTTAACGTGCTGACCTCCTGAACCGCCTGAGCGTGTTGCTTGGATGTGGAGGTCTTCTTTTTTGAGTTCTATGTCAACTTCTTCTGCTTCTGGGAGGACGGCTACAGTGACAGTGGAAGTGTGGATTCTGCCTTGGGTTTCTGTGGCTGGGACGCGCTGGACGCGGTGGACTCCTGATTCGTATTTAAGGAATCTGAATACTTCTTCGCCGGTTACTTTAAGGGTTACTTCTTTGAATCCTCCGACATCAGAGGGGCTGGTGTCTAGGACGGCTATTTTCCAGCCTCTGCTTGAGACGTAGCGTTCGTACATTTTCATGACTTCGGCAACGAAGAGGCTTGCTTCATCACCACCAGCTCCTGCGCGGATTTCTACGAGGGCGTCACGGTCTTCGGTGGGGTCTCTGGGAAGAAGAGCGTATTGAACGTCTTGCGAGAGTTGTTTTATTTTGGCTTCGAGTGCTGGGATTTCTTCTTGTGCCATTTCTACGATTTCTTCGTCATCTTCTTTGAGGAGTTCTTGGTTATCGGTGAGGTTTTGTTTGCAGTTGGCTAGTTCATCCCACATTTCGAGTAGTTGCTTGAGTCTGCCGTGCTCGCGCATTGTCTCGGTAGCTTTTTTTTGGTCTGAGAATAGATCTGGGTCTGAGATAGCTATCTCTACCTCTGCAAATCTTTGTTTGCGCATCTCAACTAAGGGTCCGTAATCCATGGGCAGAGACTCCATGGTGTGGATTGAAGGTGCAAGAATAAATATGTTCTAAGTTGCGATTATCGTGTTTCTTTGGTGGAGGTTTGTTGATGTTGGTGTATGATTGCGAGATTATGATATTTGAGATGAAGTATTTTTGGGTTCTTATGGGTATGAGTGTGTTGTGTTGTTTGCCATGTGAGGCACAGAAGAAGTCTCCCTTACAGGCATCGTATATGCATCAATTTGGTGGTGATGATGGTGGTGGTTCAGTGACTGTTGATAGGTGGAGTATGCGTGGTGGGGTTCCGTTGATTCTTGATGATGGTAATTTGTTGGCTCTTGGTTTTCGGTATTCAATGAGTGATTATGATTTTGATGGGACATTAGCGGAGTGGGGGAGAGTCAATAGGGGGATGCTGGGTTTGGCGTCACGCTGGAGGGTAAATGATGAGTGGTTGTGGGGTAATTATGGGGCTGTAGGGTTTGCGGCGGAGGAGGGAGCTCGAGTTGAGGATGGTATAAGCTTTAGTTTTGTGAGTATGGGTGAATATAGATTTAGTGATCGGTTGATGATGGGGCCTGGGGTTGGTGTTTCGGGCAAGATTGATAGGGGAATGAGTATTTTTCCTGTAATTGCTATAAAGTGGGATATTTCTGATGAATGGATGTTGGCTTCTGGGCCATCTGAGGTGGCGGAGACTGGAGCGAATTTGTATTTGGATTATAGGCCTAGGGTTTTGGGTGATAGGTGGGTGTTTTCCGTTGGTGGGTCTTTTGGTAGTCAATCGTTTAAATTGGATGCTAGTCATAGCGGTGCGCCTGAGTCAGGAGAGGAGAAGTTGGGGACGGCTTATGCTGCTGCTAGTTATCAATTGGAGCGTGGGTTGAAGTTTAGTTTGGTGAGCGGGTATCATTTTTATCAGAGTTATGAGACGTATGCGGGTGATGGAGGGGTGATGAGTGAGGAGGATCTGGGAGGGTCTATGTTTGTTGGTGTTTCTGTGGGTGTTGATTTCTAGTTTGTTGGTTTTATGTATTTTATGATGTGGTTTCGTTTTGATGTAAATTAGGAGGTGTGGAGTCAAAAAAACAAAAAATTGAGCGATTTCGCTTGTGGAGTTGACGTGATTGGGTTATGTCCCGCGTCCGCCTGAGGTGTATCACTATGAATTCACTGAAGGATAGCGCTTAAGCTAGCATTAAATATAACATTTAAGCTGACCCGCAAAATTATGAAACCAAGCATGCAAACATATTACGAGGATACAGTCCGCGCAGCTCTTACAAAAGAGCTCGGCTGCACCAATCCTCACGAGGTGCCCGCACTAGAGAAGATCGTTGTGACCACACATTGTGGTAAAGCGACTGACCGCAAGCAGGCAGTAGAAGATTCCGTTGAGGAGATAGCTAAAATCACAGGCCAGAAGCCATCTGTATCTTACGCACGTAAGTCAGTTGCTAACTTCAAGGTTCGTGAAGGTGAGGCAGTAGGAGCCCGTGTTACACTAAGAGGTAATACAATGTGGGAATTCCTTGATCGTTTCATTCATGTGACGGCTCCAAACATCCGTGACTTTCGCGGTATTTCATCTAAGAGTTTTGATGGTAAGGGTAACTACGCAGTGGGTATCCCAGATCAGTCAATTTTCCCAGAGGTTGAGCTAGACAAGATTAAGCGTGAGATCGGATTTGATCTTATTTTCGTAACTTCAGCTACTAATGATGAAGCGGGGCGTGCGTTGCTTTCAGCGCTCGGGATGCCTTATCGTGTGCACAAGAAGGAAGATTCAGTGGCTTAATTGCCTTCATTTAACAATTTTAATTTAGAAAAGGATAAATATTATGGCAGTACTCAGTGACCCAGTATCCGACTTTATTACACGTTTGAAGAATGCTTCGAATGCAGGTAATGAGTCATTCACAGCTCCATTCTCTAAGATGAAAGCGGAGATCGCTAGGATTCTTACGGAAGAAGGCTACATTTGGAACTACGAAACCAAGACTGATGGGAAGTTCCCGGAGATTCTTGTAAAGGTTAAATACTCAGACGCGGGTGAAGCAGTGCTTCAGGATGTGAAGAGGGTATCTAAGCCAGGACTTCGTCAGTATGTTAATGCGTCAGAGATGCCGCGTGTTCTCAGTGGTTTAGGTATCGCGATCATCTCTACTTCGAAAGGATTGATGACCGGTCAGAAGGCACGTAAAGCAAAGCTTGGTGGTGAGCACATCGCTAATGTTTGGTAGTCAACATTTAATCAACTAAAGTAGATAAAATTATGTCACGCGTAGGATTAAAAACAATCACACTACCTGAGAAGGTTACTGTATCTGATAAGAACAGTCTCATAACTGTGGAGGGGCCTAAAGGGAAGCTCGAATATCAGCTTCCGTTAGGGATTAGCCTCAAGCAGGAGGACGGAACACTAACCGTTCAGAGGGCGACTGAAGGTCGTTCACACAGGGCGCTTCACGGCACAGCTCGTAGTCTCATTCAGAATATGATCATTGGAGTAACTGATGGTTATAGCAAGGATCTAGAGATTTTAGGAGTTGGTTTCCGTGCGGCAGTTAAGGGCGCGGTCCTTGATTTAAGTCTTGGTAAGTCACACCCTATTCTTCACCCTATTCCAGAGGGAGTTAAAGTCACAGTTGCTGATAACACTAAACTGAAGGTTGAGGGGATCGATAAGCAGGAAGTAGGGCAGTTTGCCGCTGAGGTGCGCGCCTATTACAAGCCAGAGCCTTATAAGGGTAAAGGTGTCCGTTATGTTGGCGAATACGTTCGTCGTAAGGCAGGTAAGAGCGTTGGTAAATAACCGGTGCACACCATTACAATTATAATCTCAAACTGAAAATCAGAAAATGAGCACACTCAATCGTAAGAAAGTCCGCCAGCGTATTCACCGCCGTATCAGAAAGAAGCTTTCTGGCACAGCTGAACGTCCACGCTTAGCGGTAAATTATTCAAATCAACACATCTATGCGCAGGTTATAGATGATGTAACGGGAACCACACTATGTGCGGCTTCTAGTCTAGATAAGTCCATTGAAAAGGGATCTTCTAATGCTGCTACAGCGGCTAAGGTAGGATCACTGGTAGCGGAGAAAGCAAAGGGAAAGAATATAGAAGCTGTGGTTTTTGATCGCGGCGGTCATCTTTTCCACGGTAAAATCAAATCACTCGCTGACGCAGCACGTGAGGCAGGACTTAAATTCTAATCAATCACGAAACAATGTCTGAAAATAAAGAAAATACACCAGCGGGAGAAACACCAGCAGCTGAGGCTAAGCCAGCGGAAGCGGCAGTGACTCCAGCAGCAGCACCAGCAGCAGCGGCAGCAACTCCTGCTGCAGCTACGCCAGCGACAAACGAACGTCCGCAAAGAGGTGGGCGTGGCGGTCAGGGCGGTAAGGGAGGGCGTAAAGAGCGTCCACCACGTCAAGCTCCGGCTAAGCCTAAGACCGAAGATGGTGTTGAGTTAGTAGAGAAAGTGGTATTTATCAATCGCTGTGCGAAGGTAGTAAAAGGTGGACGCCGATTCAGCTTCTCTGCCCTTCTTGTATCTGGTACTGGCGAAGGTCGTGTTGGAGTAGGATTTGGTAAGGCTAATGAAGTAGCGGAGTGTATTCGTAAGGCTAGTATAGACTCACGCCGTCAGCTTCACCGTATTTCACTAGTTGATAACAGGACAATACCTCATGAGACTTATGCTGAGCATGGTGGTGGTAAGGTTCTTCTAAAGCCAGCTGTTCCAGGAACTGGAGTTATAGCGGGTGGAGGAATGCGTGCTGTTTGTGAAGCTGTGGGCATCAAGGATGTTCTAGCTAAGTCACTAGGTTCTAACAATCATGCTAACGTTGTGAAGGCGACCATAGAGGCACTTAAGACACTGCGCACGCGTGAGCAGGTTCTTAAGTCACGTGGTCTTTACAAAGAGGAGGCACTTTAATCTTAACTAATAGAAATTAATATTATGAATCTTCATACAATGAAGCCTAACAAAGGCGCTACTCACAAGATCAAGCGTCTTGGTAAGGGTGAGAGCTCTGGCCAAGGTAAGACATCAGGTAAAGGACACAAGGGACAGAAGGCACGATCAGGAAGTGGCGTTCGCGTTGGTTTCGAGGGTGGTCAGATGCCTATTCACCGTCGTTTACCAAAGCGTGGTTTCAACAACGTTCGTTTTGCGGACAAGGTTGTGGTGGTAAACACTGCGCATCTCGAGAAGTTTTTCGATGAGGGGGCAACTGTTAACGAGGAGTCACTCCGCGAGAGAGGTCTTGTTAAGGGAGCTTTTGATCAGATCAAGGTTCTTGGAAACGGTGTATTAAATAAGAAGCTCACAGTTTCAGTGAATGCTGTATCAGCAGGAGCTAAGACTAAGATTGAGGCAGCAGGTGGAACGGTTTCATAACTGATTTTTTCTTGCTGAATCAAATTATTAAGTATTTCTAGCTGGTTAATTTGACAGTTAGTTCGCTAGATAGAGATACTTTTTACCATTTTTTGGTAGGGAAGTGCAGCTTTTAGAGTTGCACTTCCTTGCTGGTTTATTACTAAACGTCCGAACAACTTTAAATTGATAAAAAAATAATGATCTCCGCTTTTGCGAATACATGGAAAGTAGCTGAGCTACGTGAGCGAATTATCTTCACATTGGTGATGATAGTTGTAGTGCGTCTTGGTGTATATATAACGATGCCTGGTATCGACTCGAATGTTATCGAGCAGTATACTGATTATAAGGAAGCACAGGGGTCTGAGGGAGGTAATATCCTGAATACGATGATCACTATATTCTCTGGAGGAGGGTTACAGCAGTTAGGTATTTTTGCACTTGGAATTATGCCTTACATTTCTGCGTCTATTTTGATGCAGTTGATGACTGCGGTTGTTCCTAAGATTTCTCGCTTGTCTAAGGAGGATGGTGGCCGCCAGAAGATCAATCAGTATACTCGATTCATTACTATAATAATTGCTTTGGTTCAGGGTGGATTCTTAGCGAATCAGGTTTATTCATCACCTGAAACTTTACCATTCTTTGCTGGGATTCAGGAAATGACTGGGGATTTGGTTTCTAGTGGTTATAGCAGGTTTACATTTATTGGTATCTTTACTTTAACGATAGTGGCGGGGACATTGCTTTTGATGTGGATAGGTGATCAGATGACTGAGAATGGTATAGGTAATGGAACTTCTATCATTATAACGGTAAACATTATATCGTCACTACCTTCTGCTCTTGCTGTATTATGGGATACGCTCATAGTTAACGAGAGTATGGGTGGGCCTATTTTTGCGGTAGGTCTCTTCGCGTTCTTAATATTTATTGTTGCTGCTACGATAGCGTTGACTCAGGGTCAGCGTAGGATAGCGATTCAGTATGCGAAGCGCACGCAGGGTAGGAAGCAGACTGGTGGGAATACACAATATTTGCCATTGAAGATTAACTATGCGAACGTGATGCCTATTATTTTTGCTACGGCGATACTAGGAATCCCTGCTGTTCTTGCACAGATGGTATTTAGTGGAGCAGAGTGGACGGTAACTATGGGTGAGATTTTAGCACAAGATAGTTTATGGTATTATGTGATAGCGGGAGCTATGATCTTTTTCTTCTCTTATTTCTGGGTGGCTACGATGTTCAATCCTTCTGAGATATCTGAGAATTTAAAGCGAGGTGGTGGTTATATTCCGGGGATCAGGCCTGGGCAGCCAACGGCTAAGTTTTTAGATTTCACGATGACTAGGTTGACCTTTGCAGGTGCGGTATTTCTTACTGTAATATTTGTTCTTCCTTGGATTATTTCCCAGATGCCGCGAGGTATAATAGGTAAGCCACTGGATGGTCAGGTGACTCAGTTCTTTGGTGGCACGAGTTTGCTTATTATGGTAGGTGTTATACTTGATGTGATGCGTCAGGTTGAGACTCATCTACTGCAGAAGAACTACGATGGATTCCTCAGGAAGGGTAAGATTAAGGGTCGTCAAGAGCGTAAGCAGTTGAATGCTGCTAATAAGGCGAGTAACAATATGGTTTACTTAATGGTGGTGATAGCGATTCTCTTTATTCTAGGGATAGTTGCATTATCTATTTCTAAGGGTTAATTTGTTACGACTCATTATTTATTTTAAGACTTTTATGAGTGGTCGTCCCAGTAATGGTTCGGCCACTATTTTTTAGCAGATCTATTATAGAGTTCGATGAAGGATAAGAATGTGATTTTATTAGGGCCACCAGCGAGTGGTAAGGGGACACAGGCGCGGCAGTTGGCTGGTTATTTAGGAGTTCCGTGTTTGGGTACTGGGAAGTTGCTTCGTGACGAGATAGAGCGTGAGACGGCTGTGGGACTAGAGGCTAAGGGTTATATAGAGGGTGGTAGCTATGTTCCTGATGCGGTGATTTTAGCGATGGTTGAGTCATGGTTAGGGGAGAATGTTGATGGTTGGTTGATGGATGGTTTTCCGCGTACTATACCACAGGCAGAGGCTCTGCAGGAGTCTGCTATTCCGCCAAGCCGCGTGATAGTTCTGGATGTTCCGCGGGGGGATCTGGAATTAAGGATTACTAGGAGGCGGGAGTGTACGGGGTGCGGGGTGACTTTTGCGGTGGATCATCTTGATGAGGTTATTTGTCCTGATTGTAAGACGCCTACTTTGGTATCGCGAGCTGATGATGCATTGGATAGTTTTAAGGTTAGATATGAGAATTATGAGGAGCTTACTGTTCCTTTGTTTGATTACTATGAGGGTTTGGGTATGTTAGATAGGGTGGATGGGACGCAGTCTCCTGATGAGGTTTTTGCTGAGATTTTAAAGTTAGTGGGAGGTTAAGGGATACAAGTTATGGGTAAGCGAAAGAAAAGGGGGAGAAATGGTATTATTATAAAGACTCCTGAGGAGGTATCTGAGATGCGGGTGGCTTGTGAGATGGCTAGTGAGATTCTGCAGTTGGTAGCAAAGTATATTTCTGTGGGGAAGACGACTAAGGAGGTAGATGAATATGCGGCTGAGTTGATGAAGGAGCGTGGGTGTAAGAGTGCTTTTTTGGGTTACCGTGGATTTCCTGCGTATACGTGTATTTCTCCAAATATAGAGGTGGTTCATGGTATAGGTAGTGATTACGTCATTAAGGATGGGGATATCATTAGTGTGGATGTGGGGATAGTGAAGAATGGCTGGATAGGGGATAATGCGACTACTGTTGCGGTGGGGGATGTGGAGATAGAGACGAAGCGTCTTTTGGCTGTGACTGAGCAATCACTTTATGAGGCTCTATCTTTTGCGAGGGAGGGTGAGTTTTTAGGGGATTTGTGCGGTGCGGTGTCTGAGTATGCGGAGCCTTTTGGTTTTTCTGTGGTGAAGGAGTTTGTAGGGCATGGAGTGGGGCGAGATTTGCATGAGGAGCCGCAAGTTCCTAACTATAGGCCTCATGGTAAGACTCCGAGGTTAAAGGAGGGTATGGTATTGGCAGTAGAGCCGATGATTAATATAGGGACACCGAGGGTTAAGATCTTGGATGATGGGTGGACTGTGATAACTGGTGACAAAAAGAATTCAGCTCATTTTGAGCATACGGTCTTAGTGACTAAGGATGGGCCGGATATTTTGACCGCACGACCGAGGGAGGCTACGCCTGAGATTTTAGGTATAGAGCTGTAGGTTGGAATTTATAGGGCTTCACTTGGTGGGATTAGAAATTAATTATTTCTTTGGATCCTAGGTGTTTTGGTTTAGTGCTGAGGATGTTTTCATCGACCCACATTCTTATTCTGGCTAGGTATTCTCTTTTTTGTTTTTCTCTTCCAATGACGTCTGGGGCATTGTAGCCGACTGCGTCTATGTTGCGTTTTTTTGCGATGTATGCGGCTCGTTCGTTATGGAATTTTTGTGAGACGAGAATGATTTTGTGTGCGCCGAATATTTCTTTGGCTCTGACGATTGAGTCTAGAGTTCTTAGGCCGGCGTAGTCACAGATTATTTTGTCTGCTGGGACTCCTTTGTCTATGAGTGCTTGTTTCATGTCAGCGGGTTCGTTGTAGTCGTCTCTGCTGTTGTCACCTGATACGATGAATCCTTTGGTGGCGCCTGCTTTCCAGAGGGCGTGAGCTGCTTCGATTCTGTATTTAAAGTAGAGGTTTGTTCTGTTGTTTATGGTGGCAGCGCATCCAAAAACGAGTGCGATGCGGTCTTGGTTTTTGGTGTGGTGTTTTAGTTCAATTACATCGTTGTATAGTATTTTTTTTCCTGCTGTTTGAGCTGCGGTGTTAGCCCACCACATGAGGAGGAAGAAGAGGGCTGTGGCGATGCATGCGAGGGTGAAGGAGAGTTTAGTGATGGTTCCGAGGGTGAGTAGTTTAGTGATGGAGTTCATGAGATTTACGCTATTTACGTTTACTGTAATCATCGCGTATTTTTTTCAGAAATTTCATGTATTTTACTTTGGCTTGGAAGTCTGGATCTTGTTTACGGTCTTTGAATGGGTTGTTAGTTCCGTAGAGGGTCCAGGGTCCTACTTTTGGTACGTCTTCGAAGTCAACAAATCTCCAGTGGACAACTGATCCTGATTTGATTCCCATGTAGTCTCTGACGGCTGGGGAGATGTCTAGCCCTGCATTTTTGTTTTTTTTGTTTTTTGGTTTTTTGTTTTTAAAGACGTATTGCCAGTCATCAGTGTGGAATGGGCCGCAGTCTTCCCATTGGGCGTAGCAGACTTTTTTGTTTCTGACTATTTTTACCCAGCGTCCTTTGCAGGTAGTTTTGCCAGGTTTTGGGTTAACGCGTTTGAACCATGGGATGACTGAGCTGGCTTCTACTTTGTGCATTTTGTGGTTGATGCAGTCATTGTATGGGAGTGCTATGTAGAATGGGTTTAGTTTAGGGATGAATCCGGAGGGTATGTATCCGGTGCGATAAGCGGGGTCTGGGTTATCATAGCCTCCGTAGTTTTTCTGCCAGTTTCTATCCCATGAGCTGGCATGGTTGGGTGTGGGGTTTCTGGGGGTGGGTTTTTCTCCGATCCAGAATACTGAGACTGTGATGAATTTATGCCAGGGGTAGTTTATTTTTTTGTATGGGTTGACTGGTAGTTTGTTGTTGGCTGCTAATCTTCTGTTAGGGGTGTTGTTTTTACCGGTGGGGGTGGTGATGTTTGGGCCTTGAGCGGATAGTGCGCTTATGGCGGTCAGGATGCAGATTGAGATTAGTATGGGCCTAGATATGGGCATTGGTCTTTGTGTTATTGAGATTCTAGCCAGCTTATGGCTTTATTGAGTGCTTTGGCTCGGTGGCTGAGTTTGTTTTTGATTTCGTTTCCCAGCTGGGCGAAGGTTTTATCGTATCCGTTTGGGATGAATAGGGGGTCGTATCCGAAGCCTTTATCTCCTGTGGGGTTGGTGATGATGGATCCTTCCACGGTGGCTTCAAAATGGGCTAGTTTTTTGCCGTTTTTAGCGATGACCATGATGCATTTGAATCTGGCTGTTCTTGGTGTGTTTGGGGGTAGTTTGGAGAGTTCGGCGATGAGTTTGTTGTTGTTGGCTTGGTTGTCTCCATCTTTGCCAGCGTAGCGAGATGAGTAGACTCCTGGTTCTCCGTTAAGTGCGTCTACTTCGAGTCCGGAATCATCTGATAGTATATTGCCCTCTGTGAGCTTGCTGATTTCGATGGCTTTTAGTGAAGCGTTTTCTAGGAATGTGGTTCCGGTTTCTGCTATTTCTGGGAAATTTCCAGATGAGAGGTCTGTGACGGAGTAGCTTGAGCCGAGCATGGATCTTATCTCGTCTGTTTTATGGTTGTTTCTGGTGGCTATGAGCAGTGGTTTGACGGATGGCATGCGTTCTAAATTAGTTAATGTGGTGTAGTATTTCAAGCTAGTAATGTGGCATTGTGGAGCGATTATTGCTTTTAGATTTTAGCTTCTGGGTAATTACTCTTCGGTGTCTATGTCAGGCATCACGATGAGTTTGAGATATGGGAGTCTTCCTCTTGAGATTTTACAAAGTTTTTACACAATTTCTGTGAAATCTGTTTATTGTGCTTTTCATGAAGTATATTATACTAATATTAGTCTTATCAATACTACCTTTGTATTCCAAACCTGTTAAAGTTGTTACAAAATTAGTAACATCGGCGAAGAAGATGGATTTACCTGAGGGTATGCAAGAGCTTGTGGATATTAAAGGTGTCGGAATCATTAGTTTGCCTGGCATTGTTATTGCCGACCCTAAGGTAAGCTCAGTAGATCTCAATGAAGAGAAAGTTATTCATAAAAACTTCAAAAGTGAGAGAACAGGTGTGACGTATTCGCTTTCATTGACAGATAAAGGGGAGGAGCTTTCCTATGTCATTAAATTAGTGTTAAACACACAAGTTGATGGTGGGAAGGAGGAGGCTCAGGTGAAAAAGTTTCAAAGTAAGACTTATTACATTTCAGGTGTAGCTAAAAAAGATAAACCAGTCTGGATACCTTTAGGAGATATTCATTTTGAAACGAATCATAAAGAGCCGTTAGGATCCTATTTATATAAACAAGGCGGAACTAGTAAATTACTCGTTAGATTTGTTGATTCTAAGTGATTGGCTGTATAACTTTGCTAGTGTTTATAGCTGTAGAGAATAGAAAAAGAGTGTAGGGTAGGTGGCGGTTCTTAACCGTCACTCCCAAACCATCCTTATTATGGTGGTGGGTGAGGGGTTTGTGTGGTGGTTTTTGATAGCATGGTTGCTTGTGCTGGGTTTTAGATATTGATGAGGGGTGTGATTTTTTGTGGGATTGAGATGTGTTTGTTTTTTGGTTGGTGATCCAAGAAGTTTGTGTGTATGGGTATATTTGCAGTTTACTTATATTTAAAGTTTCTGTAGTATATTTCGACTGGGTTTTCTGTTATTGATTTTTAGGTGATGGGGGGCTTTTTGTAGATTATTAATAGATATGAAAATCATAATAGCATGTGGTGGGACTGGAGGGCATTTATTTCCTGGAGTGGCGGTAGCTCAGGAGCTGAAGAGCCGTGGGCATGAGGTTAAGTTGTTGATTTCTCAGAAGAAGGTGGATGCAAGGGCTAGTGATAAGTATAAGAATTTGGAATTTGATACGGTTCCTGCAGTTGCGAAGCCGCGGACGTTGTCTTTGAAGATGGTTCCTTTTTTGTGGCGGATGTTTAAGACGGTGGGTCAGTGTAAGCGGATGCATAGGGAGTTTGGTACTGATGCGGTGATAGGCATGGGTGGTTTTACTTCGTTGGCTCCGGTTCTGGCTGGTCATAAGATGGGTGCTAGGGCATATGTGCATGATAGTAATGCGCTGCCTGGCAAGGCGAACAGGCTAACTGCGCGGTGGTGCGATAAGGTTTTTATAGGTTTTGAGGAGGCTAGGGAGTATTTTTCTGGTCATGAGGTGGAGCTGACTGGGACACCTGTGCGTGAGGAGATACGTGAGCTGCCTACGCGTGAGGAGGCTGCTGAGAGGTTGGGTCTTGATGCTGGTAGGCAGACGGTTTTGGTTATGGGTGGTAGTCAGGGTGCTATGCGGTTGAATAGTTTGATGGTGGAGGCTTCTAAGGCGATGCCTGGGGTGCAGTTTTTACAGATTACGGGCAGTGGGGATTTTGAGCGAGTTAAGGGTGAGTTGGGTGATGCTGATGATCATAAGTTGTTGGCATTTTGTGATGACATGGCAGCTGCGTATGCGGTGAGTGATGTGGCGGTGATGCGATCTGGAGCTTCGAGTTTGACGGAGTTGTCTTATGTGGGGCTTGCTAGTGTTTTGGTGCCTTATCCAAGTGCTGCTGATGATCATCAGACATTGAATGCGGAGGTGTTTTCTAAGGTTGATGCGGCGTTTTTGCGGAAGGAGTCTGAGATGGATTCTGGATCTGTGGTGGCTGATTTGACGGCTATTTTGGGTGATGCTGATATGTTAGCTAAGATGGGTAGTGCGGCTGAGGGGCTGGCTGTGAAGGATGCTGCAGAGAGGATTTGTAGAGCGGTGGAGGGTGCGTGATTTTTATAGATGGAGTTATTGATGAATATACAGGAGCTAAGCGAGAGACTGACGGATAGGGGTGAGCCATTGAGGGTTCATTTGATAGGAGTGGCTGGTTCTGGGATGAGTGGTTTGGCGTTGTTGCTTATGGGGATGGGGCATAGGGTGAGTGGGTGTGATAGGGTGACGAGTAAGGAGACGGAGCGGATGCAGGGTGAGGGTTTGATTTTTAGTAGTCCGCATAATGAGGAGAGTATAGATGATGCTGATGTGGTTGTTTATAGTTCTGCGATTAGGGAGACGAATGTGGCTTTGGCGGGAGCTAGGGTGCGTGGTATTCCTTGTATTTTGAGGGCGGAGTGTTTGGCTGCTATTTTGGGGACGAAGCGTGGGGTTATAATAAGTGGGACTCATGGGAAGACGACGACGTCTGCGATGAGTGCTCATTTATTACGAAGGGGTGCTGTGAATCCGAGTCATTATGTGGGAGCTGAGATTCCTGTTTTGGGTGCGAATGCTCATTGGGAGGAAGAGGGTGATGTGATGGTGGCTGAGGGTGATGAGAGTGATGGGACGCTGGCATTGTATAGGCCTGAGCATACTGTGGTGCTGAATATGGAGGAGGAGCATTTGGATTTTTATAGTGGGCTGGATCACATTAAGAGTGTGTTTAATCAGTTACTGGATCAGACTGCAGGGAAGGTGATTTATTGTAGGGAGTGTGCGAATGCTAGGGCTGTTTGTGGTGAGCGTGAGGGGGGTATTTCTTATGGTTGGGGAGATGCTGATTTTACGGCGACGGATGTACATGAGACGGGTGGGACTGTGGCTTTTGATGTGAGTTATCAGGGTGATTTGTTAGGGCGTGTGGAGCTGGGTATACCTGGTTTGCATAATGCTTTGAATGCTTTGGCTGCTTTGGCTGTGGCGTATGTGTCTGGGGTGGGGTTTAATGATTGTGCGCGGGCGCTTTCTACGTTTGCTGGTGCTAAGCGGCGTTTTGAGACGAAGTATTTTTCTGAGCGGTTACGAGTAGTTGATGATTATGGTCATCATCCAACTGAGGTTGCGGCGACGTTACAGACAGCGAGGTCATTGAGTGCGAAGCGTGTGGTTGTGGTTTTTCAGCCGCATCGTTTTAGTAGGACTGAGAAGTTGGCGGGTGATTTTGGCGAGGTTTTGCAGGCTGCGGATAGGGTTTTTGTGACTGATATTTATCCTGCTGGTGAGGTTGCTATTGATGGTGTGTCTGGGCAGACTATTGTGGATGCGATGAGGGGGTGTGGGAAGACGAAGGCTGAGGTTGTGGGTGGTGTGGATGTAGCGCATCATGTGGTGGGGAATGCTTTGCGTGATGGAGATTTGTTGATTACTTTAGGTGCTGGTGATGTGCATGAGATAGGATCTAGGATAGCGAAGGATGTGCAGGTGCTGGAGGATATATTGGGTGTGGCGCGAGGTGCTGGTGATGAGGCTGCGGCAGGTGATTTGTATGAGCCGATGCGTAAGCATTCGACGATGTTGGTGGGAGGGCCTGCACAGTATTGGTTAGAGCCTAGTACTTATGGAGGTTTTGCACAGATGGTGAAGTATTGTAGGGATAGGGGAATACCAGTGAGGGTGGTGGGACGAGGTTCTAATTTGTTAGTCCGGCAGGGTGGTGTGCCTGGTGTAGTCATTCATCCTAGTAGGGGTGTTTTTGGGGAGGTTTCTGCTGATGGTGATGTGTTGAGTGCTGGTTCTGGTGTGAGGTTTAAGAAGTTAGCTAGTGTGGCACAGGCTCATGGATTGACTGGTTTTGAGTGGATGGAGGGTATACCTGGAAATGTGGGTGGTGGCTTACGGATGAATGCTGGAGCGATGGGTGTGGAGAGTTTTGATCAGGTTGTGGATGTGACGTTTTTAGATGAGGATGGTGAGGTGCGGACGCGTGGAAGGGATGAGATAGAGTATGCGTATAGGAATGTTCCTTCTTTGAGGCGTAACTTTGCGCTGAGTGCTAGGTTTAGGGGTGAGTTTGGGACGGCTGATGAGATACAGGCGAAGATGGATGAGTCTAGTGGTAAGCGTAAGTCATCTCAGCCAAGGGCTGCGAGTGCGGGTTGTATTTTTAAGAATCCTGAGGCGATGCCAGCTGGTATGTTGGTTGATGTGTTAGGTTTTAAGGATACGAGTGTTGGTAAGGCTAGGGTTTCTTTGGAGCATGGTAATTTTATAGTGAATGACGGGAGGGCTACTGCTGATGAGGTTTTAGAGCTGATAGCTAGGATCCGTAAGGAGGCGATGGAGGAGAAGGGGATAGAGCTTGATACTGAGGTTCAGATTATAGGTGAAGACGAGTTATTATTTTAATATACAGAGATAGAATAAAGGAATGGATAAGAATTTAAAGATAGCGGTGGCAATGGGTGGTCCTGGTTCTGAGCATGAGGTTTCTATGGCTTCTGGTAGGGCAGTGCTTGGTGCGTTACTTGAAGCGGGTTGTAATGCGGAGGAGCTGGTTGTGAGTGAGCATGCTATATGTCCGGGTGATGATGTTGATGTGGTATTTAATACGATTCATGGGACGTTTGGTGAGGATGGTGGTTTGCAGAGGTTGTTAGATGAGCGGGGTGTGAGTTATACGGGTGCTGGTGCTGTGAGTAGTGAGTTGGCATTTGATAAGATTTTGAGCAAGCAGAGGTTTCTTGAGGCTGGGGTTCCGACGCCGATGAGTGAGATGGTAGATTGTAGTGATGGGTTTAAGATGCCTAGCATGGCGTTACCTTATGTGGTGAAGCCACCGCGTGAGGGTTCTAGTGTGGGGGTGCATATTTGTAAGACTGCTGATGAGGCGAGGTTGGCTATGGAGGATGCGGTTAAGTTTAGTGATGATGTTTTAATAGAGGAGTATGTGGAGGGTAAGGAGCTTACTGTGGGGGTTCTTGATGGTGAGGTGTTGCCGGTGGTTCATATAGCGCCGCGGAGTGGATTTTATGATATGAGTAATAAGTATCCATGGATGACTGGTGATGGTGGGACGGATTATTATTGTCCTGCGGATCTGAGTGCTGAGGTGACTGAGGCGGTTCAGGCTGCTGCGCTGGCTGCTCATAGGTCTTTGGGGATAGAGGTGTATTCACGAGTGGATGTATTGTTAGATGGAGAGGATAGGCCTTATGTGTTAGAGGCGAATACGATCCCTGGTATGACTGCGAGTAGTTTGCTGCCTAAGTCTGCTGAGCAGGCTGGGTATGGATTTGCTGATTTATGTATGAAGATAGTGGATCTTTCGATGCGTGCTGAGAGGGGATAGTTAGAGTGGGCAGATGAGCCTTGCTGGATGCGATAGAGAAAAATATGTTTAATAGGAGAAAGAGTCAGTGGAGAAAGCGGAGGCGTGCGCGACGTGAGCGTGAGCTTGTGCTGAATGTGACGTCTCCGCGGATAGTATTTTTCCGTTGTTTGAAGTGGTTCCGTGGAGTGTCGCGGAAGGCTTTGATTGTTTTGGTTTTGGTGTTTGCTGTTTGGTTTGGCTATGAGCAGGTGAACCGTCATTTTAATAATAGTGATGAGTTTGGTATCAAGTATTCTTCGGTGACGAATTATGAGGGTGAGCCAACGGTTATTTTATCGAGGTCGAGGGTTTTTGAGATAGCTGGGATAGATCCAACTGGGACTATTTTTAGTGTGGATATAGATGAGGCAAGGGCACGGTTGATGGCGAGGCCTGAGGTTATGGCTGCTAAGTTAAAGAGGATCTTGCCTAATACGATAGACATTCAGTTAGATGAGAGGGTGCCTGTGGCGTGGTTGTCTTGTTTGGAGTTGGGTTTGGCTGGACGTAGTCCGCATAAGGGGATTCTTTTGGATTCTGATGGGGTTAGTTTTGCTTGTGAGAGGGGATTTTGGAATGCGGCTAAGGATTTGCCAGTGATAGAGATATCTGCGAGTTCGTTTAATGAATTTCCTGTTGGTAAGAAGATGCGAAATGCTGATGCTGAGCGTGCTTTAAGCTTGGTGATGAAGTTACGGGAGCAGGGTGATAAGTTGTGGGATATTGATAGGGTGAAGGTGGAGAATTTTTATACGTTGCATGTGATAAGCAAGGATGGGGTGATAGCGGTATGTGGTATGCATGATCATGATAGGCAGTTGCATCAATTGCATTTGGCACGAGAGCATGCGACTAGGCATGAGAAGGAGTTGGCTTGGATAGATCTGAGGCCGAAGATGAATGTGCCTGTTCATTATAGGGGAGGAGGTGCTATCATGCCTGATAGTTATACGCCTAAGGGCGTGGCGGATGATGGGTTAGATCCTGCGACGCGGAGTATTTTAAATCAGAACTAGAGGATAAAAAGGATGTCGAAGTCAGCAATACATGTAGGTTTAGAGATAGGTACGAGTAAGACTTGTATGGTTGTAGGTGAGGTTAAGGCTGATGGTTCGGTAAAGATATTGGGTGTTGGGAAGACGAAGAGTGTGGGTGTGAGGAAGGGAGAGATATCTGATTTTCATCAGGTTAGGACCTGTATCCGTGAGGCTTTGTTAGAGGCAGAGGATGTTTGTGATGTGGTTATTGATAGTGTTATTTTGTCTGTTACTGGATCACATATAAAGGGCGAGAATAACAGAGGGACTTACAGGTTACCTGATGAGGATGGTGAGGTGGAGGAGGATGATGTTAGAGAGGCTGAGGAGATAGCTAGAGAGATAGCGATGCCGAGTGATAACATTTATTTACTGAGTTTGTTGCGTTATTACGTGCTGGATGGACAGGAGCATATAACGATGCCTTTGGGGCTATTGGGTAATACGTTGGAGGCGGATTATCATTTGATACATGGGGGTAAGCTACGCGTAGAGAACAGCTTGAAGTGTGTGAGGGAGATACCTTTGGATGTGAGTGATGTGGTATTTGCACCGATTGCTTCTGCTCAGATTGCGTTGACGAGGGATTGTAAGGAACTAGGGGCGTTGGTTATTGATATAGGTGGAGGGACGACTGATTATGTGTTGTATTTGGATGGTGCTGTTGAGGCGTCTGGTTGTATTCCCGTGGGTGGTGACCATATTACAAATGACATTCATGTGGTGACGGAGATACCTATTTCTAAGGCTGAGCAGGTGAAGTGTACGGAGGGAGATGTGTCAGGAGATGCTGCGAAGTCAGTGGGTATAGTGACGATTGAGGATGAGAGTGGTTTTCAGACATTAGAGTTAAAGCGTCAGTTGCTGAATGATATTATACGAGGCCGGATGATAGAGACGCTTTGTTTGGTGAGGGATAGCTTGCCTGCTGGGTCTCTGGAGGGTGTGGGTAAGGGAGTGTTTCTAACTGGTGGGACTAGTTTGTTGAGAGGTATGTGTGAGTTGACGGCAGAGGTTTTTGGTTTACAGGTTTATCGGCCTGAGATGCCTGAGGTGAGTGGGGTTCAGGCGTATTTCAGGGATCCTCAGTATACGACTGCTGTGGGTTTGATCCGCTATGCACAGATTAGGGATGAGGAGAAGAGTGAGAGAGAGTCTAAGAGTGGCTTTATGAGTAAGCTGTCAAAGTTTTTACCGTTTGGGACGCATTAGTGAGTTGGGGATGAAGGCGTCTAAGATATATATTCACCGTTATGAGATGCGAAGCCGTCTGGGTCTGAATAGTAGGTCTGATCAGACGCTTCATAGGGGTGCTCTAATTATGGTGGAGCGAGATTGTGTTCCTGGCTATGGATGTCTTCATCCTTGGGAGTCTTTAGGTGATGTGAGTTTGGATGGTCTTATTCAGCAGTTAGTGGAGGGGAGGATATCTAGACAGGTTCGTAGTGCTTTGGAGTGTGCTGAAGTGGATAGGGAGGCTAGGTTATCTGGAGTGAGTTTGTTCGATGGATTAGAAGTTCCTGATAGTCATGCGACAATTGTGGGAGGGCTAGATAGAGTGGGGGAGGCAGTTGCTGAAGGTTATGATACGGTGAAGTTAAAGATGGGGCGTGATGATGAAGCTAATCTGAAGTTATTGAAGAGTGTGTTTGATGCGTTTCCTGCGTTGCGAGTGAGGCTTGATTATAATGGTGTGAGTGGGGTGAGCGCGATGGATCATTTTTTAGGTGCTATGGGTGAAGATTTGAGGAGACAGATTGATTTTATAGAAGATCCGTTTTCTTATGAGGATGCTGCGTGGGGGGAGTTACGTGATAAGTATGCTGTAAAGTTTGGTGTAGATAGGGGTGTAGGTGAGGCCACGGTGGAGTATGATGTGGCGGTGGTTAAGCCTGCTATCAATGATGTGGATAAGATCTGTAATAGGTCTCAGATGTGCGGGCGTAATGTTGTCATTACCAGTTATATGGATCATCCTGTGGGGCAAAGTTATGCAGCGTATTGTGCTGGGAAGATGAATGGGATGTATGTGGGGCTGGTGAATAAGCGATGTGGCTTAATGACTCATGGGCTTTTTGAGTCAACGGGTTTCATTGAGAAGCTGAGTGGCTCTGGTCCAGCTTGGAATTATGGTGTTGGGGAGGTGGGATTAGGTTTTGATGAATTATTAGGGGGGCTAGACTGGCAGGATATAAAGCGTGTTTAGTTGAGTTTGAGTCAAGATGTTATATTGTAACTGAGATGGAAGATCCTATAAAGCCGTGGTTTGAGACTCTGAGGGGCATGGGTGAGTTTACTGGGATACGATATGGGGTATTAAGTGATGAGGAGGTTGAGTCTGGATTAGAGCCGCTGTGGTTGTATAGAGATCATCAATTATTTGATGGTATAGGAGGGTTTGTTGATGTTTTAAGGGAGCGAGGTGTTTGTTATGAATCGGTTGATATTCCATTGAATGCACGCGCAGAGAGTGTGACATGGTGGCCATTTATTAGGGGTTTGCCAAGTTTGTTGTTTTCTCGGAGGAAGCGTCTCACGTTTAAGTCGCCGTTTCTGAGTAGTGATCGTCCTAAGGGAGTTAGTTTAGATTTAGACGAAGCTCCAGAAGCAGTGGCTTGGCATGTTTTTACGGAGGATGAGACTAGGGAGGTTATTGTATTTAGCAAGTGTATGGGTGTTACCGTTAATACGTTGCTGTTGCATCTATTAGACCAGACTGCGAGAGATTATTTGGAATGTCCGAGTGCGATTACTGGGTGGATGTTGCCTGTTAATTTGAGGGGGGCGGTTAGTTTAAGTGAAGAAACGATGAATCATTCTTCTTGTGTGAATGTTAAATTACATGAGAAGTCTGATTTTAAGGGAACGCATGAGGCTATTATGGATGCTATAGGGCGAGGACAGCATATTCAAAACTGGATGGGCTATATATCAGGTCGATGGCTCAGTGATAGGAGGAGGAGGAGACTGATTAGCCAAGATAAGGCTATGTCGCAGTGGAATTTAGGGTGTTTTTCTAATTTAGGCGTGTGGGATAGTGAGAAGCGATTTGATACGGGAGACGCGTGGTGTTTTGTGCCTCCGGTGATAGAGTGTCAAAGGGTGGCTGCTGGGTGTATGACGTTTCAGAATAGGCTATGTTTGACGATTCAGTTTCATCCATTGATGAGTTCAGATTCTGAGCTTGCACGTATTTGGTTATCAGAGTGGGTTACTAGGATTACTGGGGGTGTGTAGTTATTCTATTTTGAATATTATGAGAGAGGCTTATTGATTTTCTTAAGAATTTGTGTTTATACTAGTTATGTTATTAGTCCTAATTCATCGCGTTATTAGATTACACAACATTTCTCTTTTATTCGTCATATTTTCTTCACGAATTGGTATGAGATAATTTTTTAAGATATGTTATTGATTTAATAGTTAAACTTATAGAGTATGTTTTGTAATGAATAAGCAATCTTTGATCTGTTGTGTTTTTTTCTCCATTTCGACTATAGCGGGTGCTGTTGGTTTTAGGTTACCGAACCAGGATGCAGATAGTATAGCACGTGGGAATGCTTTTGTTGCAACAGCGGACAATCCTTCTGCTATCTATCATAATCCTGCTGGGATAACTCAGCTTGAGGGTAGGCAGTTTAGCTTGGGGCTTTATAATATTACTACTGATGTTGATTACAGAGGTGCTTTAGGTAGAGCGGAAACGAGCCATGCTGTTCAGGTTGTGCCGCAGTTGCATTATGTATATTCACCAGTGGATTCGCCTTTTTCTTATGGTTTAGGGGTATTTGCTCCGTTTGGTTTGGGTATTGATTATGGGGATGATAATCCATTTAATACATTAGCTCAAAAGGGTTCTCTGGCTTATGTTAGTGTTGCACCAACCATTGGATATGCGTTTTCTGATACTTTTTCAATTGGTGCTAGCGCTACAGTGAATTATTCTGAAATCGAGTTTCACAGAGCTTTGACGAGTGTAGCGGATCGGTTTAGTTTTGAGGGTGATGATATGGATTTGGGTTTTAATTTTGGTTTGTTGTGGAAGCCTCACAGGCAATGGTCTTTAGGCTTGAATTACAAGTTAGAGACGGAGATGCATTATGATGGACGATCAAGAGCAAGAGCGGTATTTAGCCCTGATGGTTCCTGGGTGGATACGTCTGCATCTTTGGTATTTCCTCAGAATATTGATGTGGGGGTATCATATAGGCCGAGTGATAAGTGGAACCTGGAGGTAAATATTGACTGGACTGATTGGGATGCGGTAGATGTAACTACACTATCTGGAACTGCGCTTGGAGATGTGGCTTTCCCTTTTAACTACAAGTCTAGTTTTATGTATGAATTTGGTGTGACGCGTTATTTAGATAGAGGTTACTATATGAGTGCTGGATATATTTACAGTGAAAACTCTGCACCTGACAGTACGTTTTCACCTCTTAACCCTGATGCTAATTTACATCTTTTTAGTGTAGGGCTTGGACGCAGAACAGAGAGTATCAGTTGGTCTCTGGGGTATCATTTTGCTTATAATAGTGGAAGGGAGGTAACAGGTAATAGTGCAGCCTCTTTGGCGGGGCAGACGGCAGATGGGAGTTACCATGTGCTAAATCAGGCGCTTAACGCTTCAGTGAGTTATAGGTTTTAGAGCAAGAGGGGTAAATTTATTTAGAGCCTAGACCAGAACATATCGTTGTCCGCTAGTGATCTGGCTAGGGATTCCCATGCTGGTTCATCTGAAGCTGCTAGCCTTTCACGGTCAAATGAAAGTCTAAGTCTGACGAGTGCTTTGCCTGATTCAGGAAATACATCAAATCTTCCACCGAAGTGTGCTAGTTTGAATAGAGCTCCCACAAAGCTGATGGCGCCTTTGATTGAGTTGTTAGTGTCAGTAGCTTGACGCAGATGTTTTAGGTTTTTTGAGACTAAGCGAGAGGGCAGGCGGAACTCTAGTCCACTATGCCTTATTTCAAGGGAGCACTCACCTGCGTCCTCGAGCATGATTTCAAGGCTTTGGAAGAGAGGGGTGATTAGTTCTGTGATTCTGTCACTTGTTCCTGGCCAATGAAGTTCTTCAGCACCTGCTCTGAGGTGCATAAATGTCTGCTTAGTGAGGTATTCCTCTAGGAATTCATTGACGTTGATGGAGCTATCTTGGAGTCTTTCGCCTCCAGTGAGATCCTCAGGGAATGCTACAGAAACTGTTTTGAGGAAATTCAGGTGCTGTTTGTAGATGGTATTCCATGAGGTTGCTACAGGATCTGAGTCTGATGTATTGTCTTCTAGTTCATCGATGTCAGCGAGTTGGGCGATGACACCTAGAGCTTCGTCAATATTTTGTATTTTTTGTGCACTAAAGACTGTCATACTGGCTAGAGAAAGGAGGCGGTCTGATCCGGCTAGACCTTGAAGGCTAGTTAGTTTGTGAGAAAGCAGGCTGTCCCTTTCTTTGGTTATTGAAAAGAGTTCGACAGCTCTTCTGAGAGTTATTTCTAGGTCTGCGATTTCCCATGGCTTTGTAATATAACGATATATGCCACCTTTATTGACTGAATCAATAGCTGCATCCATGTCTGAATAAGCAGTGGATAGGATTCTGACTGTGGATGGGTTAATTGCTGCAACTTTTTCGAGGAACTGAGAGCCCGTTTCTCTAGGCATGCGTTGATCGGTAATGACTACGCCTATTTTGTCTTTATGCTGCTCGTATACCTCAAGTGCGTGTATGCCGTCATCTGCAGTCAGTATGGTAAATTCTTTTTTGAAAAGACGGGCGAAGTATTTTCTGGTTTTTTCTTCGTCGTCTACAAATAGAATGCAAGGTTTTTCTTCTGGTAACATAGTTGGTGAGCTCTTAGATTGTTAATTGTTTAATTTATTAAATCATCTTTCAAAGAGACTGGCAAACGAATATAGAAAGAAGTGTAGACATCTTTTTCTGATTTACATGATATGTGTCCTTGGTGACTAGAGATGATTTTCTGGCATATGCTGAGGCCTAGCCCCATGCCTTCACCTACATCTCTTTTAGTAAAGAAGGGGTCAAATATTTTACTTAAATCATTTTGACTCATTCCGATGCCATTGTCAGTAATTGAGATAGATATTTCATCATTATTAGTTTCATTCATTTGAATTTTTAGGAGGCCTTTCCTATCTACTTCCTTAGTGGCTAGGGCTCCGTTAATCATAATATTTGAAAGGACCTGACTTAGTTGTATCTCATTACCGAATATTTTAAGATCTTTTTGTATATTTGTATCGATCTTAATATCATCGAGCTGATGTCCAGCTAGTTTGCAAGCTGTCTCGAAAACTCTGATAGCAGGGACGGTGTCGAATGCCGTGAAATTGTTTCCATGGGTAAGACCTCTTAAGTCGGTGATGATCTTAATCACTCTATCTAAACCTTCACTGGCATCATTAACGGTTTCTATGAAGTCATCTTTCTCGTCTTGTGAGATTTCATCTTCGAATGTTTTGAGGGCGAATATTGCGGTTTTGACATAATTCAGAGGGTTATTTACTTCATGAACTATGCCTGCGCTCATAACGGCCAGCGATGAAACTTTTTCAGCTTGTACAACGGTAGCTTCTTGGTCTTTGATAGTTTCTAGAGCTTTCTCCAGACGTAAGTTGTTCTTTTTTAGCTTAACTTCAAAGAGGTGGCTCATTATTAAGTTGTCTACTCTGGTGTGGAGTTCAGCAGTGGAAAATGGTTTGCTTAGGAAGTCATTGACTCCTAAATTAAGTGCTTCGAGCTTGTTAACTTCTTCTGCTTTGGCGGTAACGAGGATAATGGGTATTCTTTCAGTGCTCGGGTGAGATCTGAGTAGGCTAGTGACTTCAAGCCCATCTTTGCGTGGCATTTCTAGGTCTAGGATGATCAGGTCGGGAAGGCATTGTTTGGCCTTTTCCCAGCCTTCAGCGCCGTCTTCTGCAGTTAATATTTCATATTCATTGAGCTCTCCGCTGATGAATGCCCGCATGTCGGGTTCATCATCGATAACGAGAACTGAATGTTGTTTCAGAGATGCTTGGGTTTGCTTATAAAATTCTGCTGAAGGGGAGTGATCGATGGGTCGGTTTTCTTTACGTGTTATGAGGCGAGCTTGCGTGTTAAGCTCTTCCATGATGTCGATTTCTGATGTGCTCTCTGCTTTGACTTCATCGATAGAGCAGAATTTAGATGGGATAAATATCTGGAATGTAGTACCTTTGTTTATGGTAGAATCTAATTTAATAGTTCCGTCTAGGCTATCTATGAGGCTTTTAACCAGTGCTAGCCCGAGCCCCGCGCCTCCGTGTTTTCTTTTGGCTGACATATCAGCCTGCCAGAAGCGTTCGAAAATCATGGGTGTTTCTTCTTCGCTGATGCCAAGGCCATTATCCTTTACGTCAATTAAGATACCTTTGGTGTCGCTTGCTAGAGTAAATATGATTTCTCCGCCTACAGGGGTGAATTTAATAGCATTCATTAGTAGATTGAGAATAATTTTCTCCAACGATATTTTGTCTATCCATGCGTTGAGCTCTGCATTGTTTATAAATTTAACACTAATTCGTTTTTTTTGAGCTATAGGTTCTACGCTTTTGACTAGGTCCTCGCAAAATTTCTCTACATTAGTTGCTGATTTTTTGTTCGTGTTTTTAGACATGTCCATTTTGACCAGGTCTAGGACTTCGTTGATGAGTCTAAGGAGCCGCAAACCATTTGATTTCATTAGTCTCAAGTGTTCATTTACTTTTGTGTCATTCCATGATTCGGCTTGCCTTTCGAGTGCTTCAATGGGGCCCATGATGAGGGTCAGCGGTGTGCGAAGCTCGTGGCTTATGTTGGCAAAGAATCCTGTTTTTAGTCTGTCTAGTTCGACCATTTTCAGATTTTGTTTCTCTAAAGTTTTTTTGTTTTCTTCCAGCTGCTCAAGAAGAGAGAACTCTTTTAATCTGAGGTTTTCATTGAACAGAACGCCACACGATGAAAATACGGCAGTTACCGTGATGTAGAAGAGGTGGACCCAGCCATCAGGTCTTGAGAAATCTTCTGCTGCTAGAAGAATGAAGTAGAGGGTAACACATGAAGCCGCATTAATGAGGCTGTCCCTGAGTCTCCATCTCAGCAGCATAGAGGCGCATACTAGTACAAGGATGAGGCCACCATAGTAAAGCGAGTCCCCACCATCTACCAGGTACATCATGTAAGTGGCGCATGCGCTAGGGAATAAGGCTGCACTGTGAGCTCCTAGGCTATGAATTTCCGGTCTTGCGGTATATTTTACAGTGATCCATATTATTGCTAGCGCTAAGCAGGTGAATGCCCTCAGCATGAAGAAGGGCATTACGTGATCAGGGTAGACCCATAAATCTAAAAGTACCCCTAGTAGGGTGAACGCTGATGACAAAGCTATCGTGGTTAGATAGCCAGGTTTTCTTATTTCCTGTTCGGACAGTTCGAATCTTTTTCTGAGTTCGAGATCTTGAGAGTTTATCTTCATGATCCCTTGCTTTTATTTATCTCTAAGAAGAGATTTACTCCAGTAGCATCTGCTGTGAGCTCGTGAGTGACACCCATAGATTTAGGGATGAGATCAAGCATTCCAATGTTGTGTCTATATATGAGGTTCCATTCAAGTAGGAGCTCCATACTGCCAATACGCGGATTATCTTTGGACACGTTAGTTACAATCACTTTGCCACCAGGTTTTATGAGTCTGTAGAACAGGTCAACCAACTTTTTACAGACCTTTTGAGACAGGTAATCAAATAGACCTGCGCAGTATACTAAGTCAAAGGATTCCCACTCCATGTCGATGTCACCTCTATTGGATTGTCTTAACAGCTGGTTCACAGAGCGTTCGATATACTTTATTTGGGTATCACGGTTATGCGACTTAATTATCTTGGCTAGGGTACTACTAGTGTATTGAAGTGTTTCTGCGTTGAAATCGAGTAACGTGAAGTCAGCTCGGTTACTTTCTGCATCTAGTTCGATAAATTGTTGGATTTCTCTAGCTGGACCGCAACCTAGGTTAAGTATTTTGGCTGATTCTGATTCTGTTGCATTATTTTTGACGCTAGATCGGATTGCATTCTGGAGGAATGTTATCCTGTTCCTATGGGCAATGACGGGTGCCATTTCGAGGAAGGCTGAATTTACCAGTTTGGCATACATGCTACTGCCTTCAAAGCTGTCTCTCATCATCATTGCTACCATTTCGTAATCACCAGCATAACCTAATGGTTTCTGAAATGTTCTGAATGTAAATGGGGCGCAAAGGATGAGTGGATGGAGGTGCTTTCTGATGTAGTATTTGTAAGAGTTTATTTCTGATGGTTTTATAGTTTTTGCTATTACTTCGAGCTTGTCCATTTGGGGAAGGAATTCTAAACCAAATTGGTCTTTAATAGCATTGAGGATTTTACGTTCTTCGATTTCTCTTTTTTCTTCATTAAGCGATTTCACGCTTAGTTCGATTTCGTTTACCCAGCGTTCAACTCCTATGAGGACGCTTTGCATGTCTCCAACTACTAATTTGAAGTCATTTGATAGTTGGTGGATTTCTTTCCATGAAGTTAGGTATTCTGAAAAATTAAGATCTAGTTTGCTGTCTTTATCTTCAATTCTCTTGCTTAAATCGATGTCAAACCACTGCCCACTTAGTGATACTTCACACACGACTAGAACACCTGTATTTACTATGCCGGTTACAACAGCCTCGCCCTCATAGATAAGTTTGCCGCTTGCTTTGATTTGGAAGTCCTGCAAGACTTCTGATAGTTGCATAATGCTATATGGATTATAAACTTCTAGGGAAGCAGAGTAGCGATTGAGGTTTAGCAAGCTAGCCTGTATGACCTCCCCGTTTGAATTGTGGCAGCTAATAGTTTTCTCTTGGTTGCTTAAAAACTTCATCTTTTGTCTTTACAGGATTGAGGGTGATTTTTACAATTTGTAAACCATATACAATATTTTATGGCAAAATTAAGTAAATTTCGATATTCTCCGTAGTGATTATCTACAGGTAAGTTCAGATTTCTGATTATAAAAAAAACTACAAAGGAATTTATGGCAAGCACAAAGCATAAAATTATCAGAAGAGGTAACAGGATATTATTTGATGATCGTGTTTGTATCTTGAAATTAGCAGAAGAATTCAGGTTTTGTGTTAAGTCTGTGAGTAATGAGTTAGGGCTAACTACGATTCAGTTTGAATCCCTGTTGGTAAGTTATTTGGATATTAATCCTAAAGAGTTGTTCTGTAATCACAGAGCAGTGATGGCGCGTCGATTAATATTAGAAGGGGAGGACAGGAAATCTATTATTAATATGTTGGGTTTCAAGTATGATAGTCATTTTTGTTACGAGATTAAGCGGCACTATGGTCTTTCTCCGTCGCAGTTGGCAAAGCAAATAGGACCCACTCATTAAGGTTTTACCAGGTAGGTTTCTGAGTGTGGTAAGGTCTAATTATAGGCGCTTGATTAGCTAATGGTGTATTATTGTGGTCTGTGTTTTTGGCAGGTTTTGTATTTTGTTGTTTAGTGATTTAGCGGCATCTATGTTTGGTGCAAGCTAGGGTGAACTTGAGCTGCGCCAATTCATCAGTATTTATCACTTGTGGGAGAGGGTATTTTGCCTTTGGGGTGAAGCAGCTGGTAATGGTCTGGCTCTGTCTAGTAGTTAGAGTCTAGAAATGTTAGCTCGGTGAATCCAGTTGATAGGAGTCCTGGTAAAGGTGCAGTGAGGTTGTGGTCAGGCTGTTTCAATTTGGGAGATTGATCGTTACGGTCTTTATATTGGGATGTTTTTTGTAAGAAGTTAGAGGTTTTGTTTTTTAGGGTATCAGAAGATGTTTTGTTTTGGTTTTGTGTTAATTTTTTCATGTGGTGGCGATGATGATTATTTAATGATGTTATTGTAGTGTATCCTATACTATATTATAGGAAGATTTGTATTTATGGTTTACTTTTTGATATAAATCAATTTTTTTATAATTTAATTTATGTTTTTTGTGTTACCGCGTTCTGTAGGAGGCAATTCATTGAGTGTTTTTATTAGTTACTGTGAATAAGGTTGTTGATTTTTTAATTTCATGCTTTAAGAAGTTGCTTAGAAAAATGTGAAGTGTGTTTGCGGTGATAAGTGATTGTGTTTTTAGTCTTTATATTGTCTGAATATTTTTACATTTTTTAGCTTACATTTCTGTAGAATTATGTGAAATTACATAAAATAAATCATTTTTATTAAAATAACGCTTGATTTTAGTTTAGTTACATAATATCAGTAGGAAGTTATGATAAAGAAAACACAAGATACAGGCAGAGGAAAGCGCTACAGCGCAGTTGAGAGAGTCAAGATATTGACGTTTGTTGATAAGTATAATGCTACGAACGGACGTGGTGGTGCTGCGGCGGCCTCCAGGAAGTATGATGTTTCACAGTTGACTATAGGCAACTGGCTAAAGACGGCAGGTTCACCTTCCCCGAAGAGAAAGAAGAGCAATATCGATATAGATAAGACTCTTAAGCGGATTAGCGAGTTACATAAGTTAATGGCTAAGACAGAGGCTCAGCTTGATAAGCAGCGTAGAGAATATGCTGAGTTAAAAATGGTGCTCTAGCATGAAGTTCCGAACTGGTTAGCGCCGAGATGAGGATTACCAGTTATTGATTATAAAAAGTATTAAAAAAGATTGGCTACTTGTATATGAGTAGCCAATTTTGTTTTTGATGGGAGTAGGTTTTATGAGTTATGTAGCGTTACCACGCAACACTGTATCAGGTTTGCAGTGATAACGAGACATGTATTAAGAGTTATTCTCCAGCAGATTCTGAAGTGTCCTTGATGTCAGTCAAGGCGGCGATGAAGTCGCCAAGAATATCTGCTGGTACCATGATAGTATCTCTATTTCCGCTAACATCTTCAGTGATTTTCACCACTTTACCACGAGCGTTTTGCTTGAGGTCTAGGAAAAATATTTTCCTGTCAGATATTATCTTTTCCGTATGCAATAGGTCATTATTTTCCACCTTATCTCCTTCTTTTTAATGATTAATTTGATCTCATTTACCATAAACGAGATATGTTGGGATAGTGAAGAAATCTTTTATGAGGTCAAAGAAAAAATGAGATTATTATAAAACGCATCTGATTATCAAATTTCTTTTCATCTGGATGAGCTTGTTTATGGTTGGAGACAGATGGAATTGACATTTTTAGGAACGAGCACTTCGGTAGGTATCCCCGTGATAGGTTGTGGCTGTGATGTATGTGTTTCTGAGGTTTCTGGGCTACATAGGATGAGGGCATCTGTGTTAGTGAATGCAGGAGATTTTTCATTATTGGTGGATTCTGGCCCTGATTTGCGGCAGCAGGCTTTGAGGCATGGTTTATGTAAGGTAGATGCAGTATTGTATACGCATCAGCATCTTGATCATATAGCTGGGTTTGATGAGTTGAGGGCGTTTTGTTGGCGCAGGGAGGGGCCATTGCCGTTGTATTCTAGTCCGTCTTGCTTGGATGAGTTACAGAGGGTTTTTGATTGGGCTTTTTCTGATAAGAATACTTATAAGGGATATATAAGGCCGTTGGCTGTTCCTGTTACTGAATGTTTTGACTTGGGTGGGCTTAAAGTGACGCCTATTCCTGTTGAGCATGGGACGGTGGAGACGGTTGGGTATAGGTTTGATGATGATGATTTTTCTATAGCATATTTACCTGATGTTAAACGTCTTAAGGTTGGTTCTTCGGAGTTGCTGAAGGGGTTAGATCATTTGATTATTGATTGCTTGAGGGAGGAGGTACATGCTACTCACATGTCACTTGGTGAGTCATTAGATTTGATCCAAGAGTTGGGGCCAAGGGAGGCTTGGCTTACTCATATTTCGCATGAGATGGATGTTCTGGAGGTTGAGCCATTACTTCCATCGCATGTGAAGTTTGCTTACGATACACTTACTCTGAGAAGAAAATAATTATGAAATACGTTAACTTAGTCACTCTATTTACATTGTTAAGTCTGATGATGGCGGGGGCACAGCCTATTATTCCGAGGGATGAGGTGGTGGTGCTTTATAATTCTGAAATGCCTGGATCTAAAAAGCTGGCTGAATATTATGCTGCGAAGCGTAAAATACCTGCTGAGAATTTGGTGGGCTTACCGATGCCTAAGAAGGGAAAGATTAAGCGTGTTGAGTATGATAAATTTATAGGGGCTCCGCTGAAGAAGGTTTTTGGAGAAAAGGGTTGGTGGAAGCTTAAGGAGGCATCCAATGGCGTTAGGCATGCATTTGAGAATAAGGTGAAGGTAATTGTTAGTATGTATGGTGTTCCTTATGGTGTGGATAATGTGAAGGGTATGGCTCAGAGTGAGGGTGTGAAACTAAATGCTTTTAATAAGTATAACTGTGCTTCTGTAGATAGTGAGTTAGCGGCATTGTCTATGAGTGGTGTGGCTATTTATAACAGGGTTGCAAACCGTTATTTTAGGAGGGATATTTCGTTTAATAAAGCGGATCTTCCTTATATGATGTTGGTGGGTAGAATAGATGCTGATAGTCCTGAAACCTGTAAGCGGATGATTGATGATGCTCTGGAGGTTGAGGAGACGGGTTTGTGGGGGATGGCATATCTTGATAAGTCTAAGAAACCAGGGAGCTATAAGAGGGGGGATGAATGGATAGCTGAGATTGAGAAGACGAACTGGATGTATGGAATACCGACTACGATGGATGAGAATAAGGATACTTATCTAACGAATTATCCGATGAGAGATGTGGCAATGTATTTTGGTTGGTATACTTCTAAGGTGAATGGGCCTTTTCTTAATCCTGATTTTAAGTTTAAGAAGGGAGCTGTGGCTGTGCATTTGCATTCGTATAGTGCTTCAAATTTACGTAATCCTAGAGTGCGATGGGTGGGGCCGCTGCTGAGTAAGGGGGCTGCGGCGACGGTTGGGAATGTATATGAGCCATATTTGACGGGGTCTCATTATTTTAATATTTTGCATGACAGATTGACTCAGGGTTATAGTTTAGTTGAGTCTGCATATATGGCGATACCTTTTCTTTCATGGCAGAATGTTGTGCTTGGAGATCCTCTTTATCAGCCTTATTTGCATTTGAGTGGCTCAGGTAAGGTTAAGAAGGAGGATAAGTTTTACAGGGCGTGTGCGATGGCTTATAAAGCCTGGGGTGATGATATAGCTTTATTGGTTAAGAAATTACGATCAGCAGCTCATAAGGTGAATGATGGGCGTTATCTTGAGGTTGTTGGCTTGTTTAGACGTTTTCAGGGGGAGTTGAAGGAGTCTGAGATGTTTCACCGTTCAGCTAAGAAGATGTATATGTTACGTTCTGATAAGACTAGAAATGAGATTCACTTGATAGAGATGATGAAAGAGGCAGGTGATAAGGTGGGTGCGATTAATGCTTGTAAGGCTTTGCTGTATAGGGTTAAGGGTGATCCTGAAGCAATGACGGTAAAGTCTATGCTTAATATTTTAAGTCCTCCTCCTCCTCCTCCGGCACAACCTAACAAGAAGATACCTTTAAAGAAGAAGTGATGGAGCAGACTTATGCATCTTTATTAGATTCTGTCCGACCGTTGTCATTGTTATGTGAGAAGCCGGAGTTTGGATTTGATCTTCCTAGTGAGCTGGAGTTGCAGGCTATTTGGTTTAATGGTCAGTTTGGAAGAGATTTCGTAACTGAGTGTGGTAGGAAGGTGGAGATTAGGCAGTTTGGTTTCTGGAATCGGTCAGCTGGACCAGATTTCTTGCATGCGGCAGTAGCTATTGATGGTGATGTGGTGAGTGGGCCTTTGGAGATAGATACTAGGGCTTCTGACTGGGAGGGTCATGGTCATGATGTGAATCCTGCTTTTAATGAGACTATTTTGCATGTAGTATTTGAGCCGTCTCAGGTGCAACATTATACGAGGACTGAGAGTCATCGCGAGGTTCTTAAGGTAGTAGTGCCGCGTGCGAGTGTGCAGGCGGCGTTGCAGGTTCCGTTGAGTTCTGTAGCTCCTTTTCATATGGGTCGATGTTATGCGCCGCTGGCTGAGTTGTCACTTAGCAGGGTGGATGATTTGTTAGAGCAGGCGGCACGGCATCGTTGTCATGTTAAGGCTAAGAGGTTGTCAGCGATTAAGGAGAGTCATGGTGTGGATCAGTCGCTGTGGGTAGCGGTTGCGGAGACGCTTGGTTACAGGGCTAACCGGTTGTCTATGACATTGCTTGCTCAGCGTTTGCCGATCCGTAAGTTAAAGGCGATGGGGGATAGGGTGGCTGCAGTTGTTTTTGGTGTGGCAGGTTTTTTACATCCTGATATTCATAAAGATGCGCCGGAGGATTCTAGGTTATGGTTAGAGGAGCTGTGGGATACTTGGTGGCAGGATAGGACGAGTCATCAATTAGACGAGGGGAGAAATATAGAGTGGGTTTTACATGGCAGTAGGCCGGTGAATCATCCTCAGAGGAGGTTGGCTGCGTTGTGTTTGGTGGCACGGGAGTGGTCAATGTTTCGTCAGATGTATGGTCAGCCGAAGGCTCTGGCTGAGTGGATGACAGGTCTTGGCGATGAGTTTTGGTCTTATCATTATACCTTGGTTTCTAAGGTTTCGGCTAGACGATTGGCATTGATGGGGAAGGACAGGGTTGCGGATCTGATAGTGAATCATTTGTTGCCTATTGAGATAGCGGATGGGAGTGATGTTGCTTGGTCGGCGTATCAGTCTTTACCGGCGCCAGCTATTAATGAGAAGGTTAGGCGAGCGCATTTTCGGTTATTTGGTAACCGTGAGGATGCTAAGGTGTATTTAAAAAAATCTTGGCACCATCAGGCTTTGCTGCAGGTTTACCAAGATTTCTGTTTGGTTGATACGAGTGATTGTGCGGACTGCCCGTTTCCCGAGCAGTTAGCACGTTTTTAAATTATTCTGCTTTTCCGTTAAGCATACGTTTTATGTTTAGTGGGTTAGCGTCTTGTAGTTCAGCTGGCAGGTTGGATTGTGGGAAGTTTTGGTAGCTGACTGATCTGGTGTAACGGAATATGGCCATGGTTCCTACTGATGTGGTGCGGCCGTCTGATGTGGATGGGAATGGACCACCGTGGACCATGGAGCTGCAGACTTCGACACCTGTTGGGAACTGGTTGAAGATAACTCGACCCGATTTGCGGTCAAATACGTTGATGAGGTTAGTGATGTCGTCTTCTGGGAGAGCGTGGATGGAGGTTGTAAGTTGTCCGCTGATGGACTCGGCGAGGGCGATGAGTTCGTCTAGGTCTTGGTAGGTGACCATAAGAGTGGCTGGTCCGAACATTTCTTCTGAGAGGGCTTTGTTGTTCACGAATTCAACTGCAGTGGTTTTGAATACAGATGGGGCAGCTGTACCGAATGCGTCTGATGTGACATTGAGAAGTGTTTCTACGTTAGGTTGTGCTTTTATTGCTGCTGTTGAATCATGGTATGCTTTGCAGATTCCTGCGTTGAGCATAGTAGCTGCTGGCACTTTGGCGGTGAGTTCGATGAATTTTTCAGTGAATGCTTCTGCACCTTCAGCGGGGATGAAGAAGACGCCTGGGTTGGTGCAGAACTGTCCGACTCCGAGGGTGAGAGATGCTGAGGCTGCGGTTGCTAGGTTTTCTGCTGCGCTAACTGACTGAATCACACTAGGGAGGATGGTAACTGGGTTAATGGCGCTCATTTCAGCGAATACGGGAATGGGTTCTGGTCTTGCTGCTGCGAGATCCATGAGGGCTCTTCCTCCTGAGTATGAGCCTGTGAATCCGATGGCTTTTATTTCTGGTGCTGTGACTACTGTTTTGCCGACTGTGCGTCCGCCGCCGTAAAGTAGTGAGAAGACCCCTTCTGGCATGTTGGATTCTTGGGCTGCTGACTGGACGGCATTAGCGACAATTTCTGCGATACCTGGGTGAGCTGAGTGAGCGACGACTACGACTGGGCAGCCCGCGGCGAGGGCTGATGCTGTATCTCCTCCAGCTACTGAGAATGCTAGGGGGAAGTTAGATGCGCAGAAGACGCCAACTGGACCAATTGCTGTTAGCATGGAGCGCAGGTCTACTTTTGGTATGGGTTCGCGATCTGGCTGGGCAGTTTCTATACGAGCGTCAACCCATGAACCATCTTCTATGAGGTCAGCGAAGAGTCTGAGCTGTCCCATGGTGCGGCCTGATTCTCCGCGCATTCTTGCATCTGGAAGGCCGGTTTCGAGTGGGCCTCTGGCTGCGATGTCGTCAATGACGGCTTCTATGTTACTGGCGATTGCGCGAAGGAATGTGGCTTTTTCGGGGCCAGATTTATGGCGATAAACATCGAAGGCAGCTTCTGCGAGTTCGAGTGCATGGCGCACTTCCTGATCAGTTGCGGTGATGGTTTCTGGGGTGATTTTTTCTCCTGTTGCTGGGTTTATAGCTGAGCCGCAGACTTGAGATCCTGCGCCACGAGAGTTTCCGATGAATGATTTTCCTGTAAGCATGCAAGAGCTTTAGTCTGTAAATAAGGGGGCGTCAAGCTGGGGGTTTGTAGTTTGGTGATTTTGGTTATTTAGTGATTTTTATGATGGATTTTAATTTTTTTCTAAAAAAAGCTAAGAAAAGTGTGGGTAAAGCGTTTTAGCTGGTGAATAGTCCGACCAATGGGCAAAGACAAATTAGCCATGATACAAACCGCAGATGATTTAGTAGAGTATGCTCTAGCCGAGTATGAGTCTCCGCTTATAGGATATGCGACGAGTATTTTGAAGGATCTGGACCGCGCGAGAGATGTTGTTCAGGACACGTTTATTCGGCTATACAAGCAGGATGTGGAGAAGGTGAAGAAGGGGCTTAAGACATGGTTGTATACAGTTTGCAGAAATAGGGCTTTGGATGTTCTTAGGAAGGAGAAGCGGATGGTGGTGGTGGATGATGAGATGTTTAGTTATACAGCTAGCAATGAATTATCTCCCGATACTGCTGCTGATCAGACTGAGCGAATGTCCCAGCTAATGGGATATTTAGATAGTCTTTCAGAGAACCAGAAGGAGGTTATTTTACTCAAATTTCAACAGGGTATGAGCTATCAGGAGATAAGTGAGAAGACGGGGTTAACATCGGGTAATGTTGGCTTTCTTCTTCATAATGGTCTGAAAAAGTTGAGGGAGATATTACCTCAGGATTTAATATAATAGGAAATTTTATAATCGAAACGCAATAAATTTATGAAACAAAAACTCACAGATAATGACCCTAGGCTGACTGCTTATGCACTGGGTGAGCTTTCACGGGAAGAAGCTGAAGAAGTGGCTAAGTTACTGGAGGCTCCTTTGACTGGGCCTCTTCAGAGAGAAGTTAGAGAGATAGATGCTTTGGGTGTGATGTTAACACAGACATTACAGGTAGGAGCTAAGGAGAATATGACGTTGAAGCTGAGTGCGAGTCAGAGGGATGCTATTTTCCGTTCTGCAAAGGCACCAACTGCAGCAGATGTAGGTTCTACTCATCAGTCAGCTTGGATACGACCTACGGTGGTGACTCTAGCTGCGGCGGCTGTGGTTACTTTTTCCTTCTTTTTATTAAATCATATTGACGGTGATGGTGCTGAACCAGGTTCTGTTGCTGGTGTAAGTTTTTCTGATTTACCAGAGGATAGGTTGTCTGCTCCGATTCAGCCTAGCAGTGCAGCATGGACGTCTAGTAAGAATGGATCCTTGGCAGTGAGTAGTCAGAGATCTGGAGGATTTGGTTCAGGGGAGATGGCTCATGATCTCTTACAGGAAGATTCTGGTGATGGAGTAGTTGATCTGGTTGAGAACGGCTGGTTGAGGCGTGCGGATTCTGCTGTAACACGATTGCCGTTGGCGTGTGGGAGGGCTAGTTGGAATGTGGTTAGCGATAGTATTTTACGAGATGGGGCTTTGCCTGCCAAGGGTGCGATAAGGTTGGAAGAGATAGTTAATGCGTTTCGTTACGCTACACCTAGCGACTTGATTCAGACTTATACGAGTGCGGGCGTAGAGCTAATACGCTGTCCTTGGAGTAAGGATAGGATGGTGGCTTTGGTGGTTGTTGAGAATACACATTCTGGTAATGTGCAGATGGAGGCTGCTGTTACTTTCAGTAGTTCTGTTAAGAGGTATAGATTGGTGGGTTATGCTAGGGCAAAGTCTGCAGGAGATAATGTGATAGCTCCATCTACTATAACGATGGGTGAGAGCGGTCAACATGTGGCTATTTATGAAATAGAAACGCTGGGTGAGATAGAGGTGGGTGATGATGTGTTATCCTTGGATTTAAGGGCTTCTGTAGAGGAAGATGGAATAGTGAAGATAGATGATGAGGCATTGAAGGTTCAGTTTAGTGACCGAGATTGGTCAAAGTCTAATAGAGGTATGCAGTTTGCCCTTCTACTGGCCTCTTGGAGTCAGGTGATGTCTGATAGTGAACTGGATGGAGATATGGATAAGGCTGGGTTGTTTAAAATGATTCAGAGTTTTGAGGCGAATCCTGATTTATCTGATCAGCAGAAGCAGGTTATGATGGTCTTGAAGAAGGGGCTCGATCTTCTCTAGTTTGTTAGCTATTAGTGTCATGCGCTTAATTTTAAGCGCATGAGTGGCGGTCTAGTTTGGGGGGCAGAGACGACATAGTAGAGTTTTGTATTGTGATTATGCATGAAAGGATTAATAGGTGTTGAGCGTGAAAGACAACTTAGGTGAAATTTCAGCTTAGTCATTTTAATAAACAGGTCTTGGCTCATAATTAGCTTTGTTGATAGGGTGTCCAAGTCATGAAAATTATATTGTTTATATTACTCACTGTTAGCTCAGTATATGCTCAGTTAAAAGTAGTTCATTCTGTGAGTGCGGACCAATTTGCAGTATTTTGCAAAACGTTTGCGACTTATTCATTTGATTCTGAGAATAAGCAATGGGAGGTAGTAAAGGTGTATGCTGGTGATGCCCCAAAAATCATTGAGATGTCTGATGCTGAATTTTATACAGAGGATAGAAAAAGGTATTTAGAGACTACACCGAAAGTGCTTTTTGAGTACAAGACTAGGTATGCATTCATGAGGCATTTTAAATTTTACAATAAGGGTAAATTGCATTTTCAGAAGAAGATGCTTTCTGGCACAAGTATTCCAAGAGAATTGGGTATTAACCACGACTTAGAACCGATAATTATTGTAATGAGCGACATTGGTAAAAAAGAGCAACGTGTAGGTGACGGATTTTAGGTGTCAGGGAGTTGCGCACGATTTTAAATGCTGGAGTGTGGAGTATCTCGGTTTTTTTGTTTCCTTGGATATGTATTACGCTCGTTGTGGTTTAATATTGTATGTGTGGTAGATTAGGGGGTGAAAATTATTTTAGGTTGAATCGGTTATGTGTGGCGCTATATTTTTGATTATGAGATTAATTACTGTATTTCGAAATTTATTATTGGCAACATTGATGCTGATTAGTGTGGCGGTGGCTGAGGGGCCTTGGGTGACTGAGGTGGCTGAGGGGCTGAAGAAGGCTAAGGCGGAAGAGAAACTGGTGCTTGTTCTTTTTACTGGTTCTGAGTGGAGTGAGCACAGTAAGAATATGGATAAGGATGTTTTTTCTAAGAAGACGTTCTTAGATGATGCTCAGAAGGCTTATGTTCTGGTGAATATTGATACTCCTGAGAAGATTGAGAAATCTGTTAAGAAGCTGATGATGAAGTATGGTGTGAGGGCTTTTCCTACAGCGGTTTTGTTGGATGCTGATGGGAAGAAGTTTGCTAGTTTTGCTGCGGCGCAGGAGGCTAGTGTGAAGGATTTTCTTGCGCGGTTGTCTAAGGAGAAGAGGCGCAAGGTGATGTTTTAGTAGGTAGTGGTTTTGATTAGTGCTGGGTTTTGGGGCTGTGCCGTGTGTGGAGCTTATTTTTCTGGTTTTTTATCGAGCATTTTGTCGATATCTTCGATGAGTTTCCATGGGCAGCGTTTGCGTTGGTATTTTCTGAATAGGACATCACGCAGGGCTTCCCAGTGTGCTTCGGTTACGTCTTCTATTTTCTCCCAGACGGGAGGGCTGCTTCTTTTACCTTTCATGGCGGTGGTGAATTTCCATGTTTTGGAGTGGTAGATGCCACGGTAGAGGCGGATGCCTTCATCAGTGTCTTCTTTCCACTCGTGTCTTTGTTGGATTTGCATGTTGCTATGGTTATGTAGCATGGTTGTGAAATCAACTGAAAAACATGACGGGCTGCTTGATCTGGATGTTTGAGTTGTTTTTGTCGTTTTAGTGGCAGGGGGACTACATTCGGGAAAAGATGATTTGTTCTAAAAATTCTTGGTCTGCTACAGCTTTGAGTTGACGTTTGGGTAAGCTTTTCTTTTTTGCTCCCTCTGGAGAGCTAATGCTATTCCATAGATTGAGAGAGATTC
>CALGZA010000047.1 GCA_937934595.1 uncultured Verrucomicrobiales bacterium
GGTGCTGACCCAGTTTACAATGACGACGGATACCAAGAAATTGGCTGGATGCCCCGTCCAGTCATCTCTTGCTCAAACACCGTAGCTGAAAACATGGGCATCAGAACCACTGGTGAACTCGTTGAAAAAACTCGTGAAGGAGTCATGGAATTCCTCCTCATCAACCACCCACTAGACTGCCCTATATGCGATCAAGCCGGTGAATGCTCACTTCAAGAATACTCCGTTGAACATGGCCGAGCCGAATCCAGATTCGTCGAAAACAAGGTCAAAAAACCCAAAAACGTTGATATAGGCCCAAGAATAAATCTCGATGACGAACGTTGTATTCTCTGCTCACGTTGCATTCGCTTCATGGACGAAGTCGCTGATGATGCTGTTCTCGGTTTCTCAGAACGCGGAACCCACACCACTTTAACATGCCATCCCGACCGTAAGCTAGACTCCAACTACGGCATGAACACTATCGATCTCTGCCCAGTCGGAGCTCTAACTTCCAAAGACTTCCGTTTCCAAATGAGAGTCTGGTTCCTCAAAGAAACAAATTCTATTGATGTAAACTGTGGAACAGGCTGCAATACCACCATCTGGACTCGAGGAAGCAAAGTCTACCGTGTAACTCCTCGAAGAAATGATGAGGTCAATTCAGAGTGGATGCCAGACTCCCACCGACTTGCATTCCACGAATCACAGGGTGACGACCGCCTTACGGATCCTATGATCAAAGTAGACGGTAAACACGATGTAACAGACTGGAGAACCGCCATCGCTTCGGCTGCTGAAGCAATCAAGCAGTTTAACGCTGACGAAATCGCCATCATCGCCTCTGCTCGTCAAACCAACGAAGAATTATTCTTAACTAAAACTTTAGCAGATACTCTAAAAGTTAATAATATCGCTACAGTCGAACGCCTCGGAGAAGCCGATGGCAAACTCATCTCCGCCGATAAAAATCCTAACACAAATGGAGCAAAATTAATCCTTGGTGATTCCACCCAAAACCTTGAATCCATAAAAGAAGGTCTCACAAATGGATCAATAAAAGCTCTACTTGTCTTCAGTGAAGACCTTTTCGAGGCAGCCGGCTTCACACACGATCAACTCGCTGCAGCTGAACTCATTGTCTCTTCTCATATCAAAACCAATAAAACGGCCCAAGCCAGTGACATATTCCTTCCAGGAGCCAGTTTTGCTGAAAAAAGAGGAAGTATGGTTAACGTTACAGGCAGAATCCAAAGACTCAACCAAGCACTCCAGCCATCTGGTAATGCCATGGAAGATTGGGAAATCATCAGAGACCTCATTCTAGCCATCAATGGACAGAAAAATGAATGGTTCATGATTGAAAATATCTTAAAACTTATTTCATCTGAAATCACAGAGTTCAAAGGTATCACATTTTCGAAAATAGGTGACTCAGGTGTACAGATCATCGAAACAGGAGTCGAAATACCTCTACTAGCCAAAGAACGTGAAAAAGCTGCCGCTGGAATTATCGTAGGTTAATCACGCACATCATTCTCACACATCATCATGGAAGCACTCATACCAATCATCATCATTCTGGCAAAAGTCATCGGCATTACCTTTGTCCTTACCTTGCCTATCATCGCATACTCAGTCTACGCTGAAAGACGCTTCGCAGCAATCATTCAAGACCGCGTCGGACCTAACAGAACTGGTATCCCGCTTACCATTTTTGGTCTTAAAAAAGACATTAGCTTCTTCGGCCTCCTCCAGCCACTAGCTGACGGACTAAAATTCATACTCAAAGAAGACTTCGTCCCATCACACGTTAATAAGTTCTTCTTCTGGCTAGCCCCAGCACTTACCATGGTGCCAGCTCTCGTCACTCTCTCAGTCGTCCCATTCGGCTCATCATTCTTTGGTGAAAAGCTCGTCATCGCTGATGTGTCCGTCGGTCCACTCATGATTTTCGCAGTTGCCTCACTTTCCGTATATGGAATCACCATCGCTGGCTGGGCATCCAACAATAAGTATTCATTCTTCGGTGGTGTTCGTTCATGCGCACAAATGATCTCTTATGAGATCGCTCTCGGCCTGTCAGTCATTCCTGTCCTCATGCACTTTGGTGATCTCAATCTATCAAACATCGTAGCTGAACAAGCAAAGAACGGCTGGCTCTTACTACCTCTCTGGGGCGATGAAGGACTAACCACAGAACGTTTACTTCTCTGGTTCCCAATGATTATCTCCTTCTTCATTTTCACCATCTCAATATTCGCAGAAACAAACCGTATGCCATTCGATCTACCAGAATGTGAGACCGAACTAGTCGGTGGCTACCATACAGAATACTCATCCATGAAATTCGCTCTCTTCTTCCTCGGCGAATATGCTGCCATGATCGTTGGATCAGCTCTCATTGTTACTCTATTCCTAGGTGGCTGGTCTATCGGTTTCGGTGCAGACGCTTGGGTAATAGAAACTTGCGGCAATTGGGCTGGTCTCATCCACCTCGGCGTCTTCCTAGTAAAACTTGTCGCTTTCATTCTGTTCTTCATCCTCATCCGCTGGACAGTCCCTCGTTTCAGATATGATCAGCTCATGAAACTAGGTTGGGTAGTCTTCTTTGAACTTGCTCTTATCAATATCCTCATCACTGCCGTAATTATGACTTGGACTGAAGGAAACCTCTCTAACTTTGAACTCGGTGCTACTATTGCCGGTGTTTCTATATTCTCTATCGTCATGTTCTATATCGCTAAGTCATTAGAAAAAATGCTGGCTTCAGACGCCAAAAAAGAAGCTTAACAACCACTGTAATTTAATATCTATACCACCATGGCAAAAGTCACTAAATTAACCCGCCCAAATCTCAGCAAAACGGATGAGCTCTATCTAGTAGGCATTTTTAAAGGCACACTAGTCACCTTAAAACACGCTCTTAAATCCGTCCTAGGCAAATCCCGCGGGGCAGACTCACTAAACTCATCAGGCCTTGGTGTCACCATGCAATACCCAGAAGAAAAATGGGACGACCAACTACCAGAATACTACCGCGGCGCTCCTGCTCTCGTCACCGACGAGCAAGACCGTGAACGCTGTGTTTCTTGCCAGCTTTGCGAGTTCATCTGCCCACCTAAAGCCATCAAAATCATTCCAGGTGATATACCCGAAGATGATGAGTGGTCTAAAGTTGAAAAGAAACCTAAAGAGTTCGAAATAGACATGATCCGCTGCATTTATTGCGGACTCTGTGAGGAAGTCTGCCCAGAACAAGCCATCTACCTCCGCAAAGACTACGCCATCACAGGCACTAGCCGTGAAGAAATGGTGCATGACAAAGACAGACTCTACGAAATCGGTGGTAAGCGTGTTGGCCTCGTCAACAAATGGAATGAACTAAAGTAATCCACATTTCTTAACACTTCAAATCTACTAAACTCTATGCCAACCATACTCTTTTACTTATTCGCCATCCTAATGATAGCAGGAGGCATCTGCGTGGTAGTCATGAAAAACCCAGTTTCCTCAGCAATGGGAATGATCGGTTCATTCATCGGACTAGCTGCACTTCTCATCGGACTTAATGCTTATTTCGTTGGAACTCTTCAGGTTCTTGTCTATGCCGGTGCCATCATGGTGCTCTTCATATTCATCATCATGCTTCTAGACCTCAAAAAAGAAGAAGGTAAAGAATACGGCGGCTCTTCTGTCGCAGCAAGTATCATCATTCCCATTATATTTATCCTCATCATGATCCCTGTATTGTCTGCCGTAAACAAAGACTTTACTAAACTAGACGGTCACGCCCTGAATGCAGCAGCCGAAAAACTTGATAAAAACATCCCCGCAGACAGTCATATCAGAAAAGCTCTAACAGGCTCTTCTGATGGTTCTAAAAATGTTGACCCAAACAAAGCAACTCTTCCTGATGTCAACCTCATCGGACAAAAACTTTTTACAGAGTACAACTTCCCACTACAGATAGTAGGTGTCCTACTCCTCGTTGCTACAATTGGTTGTGTCACCCTATCGAAAAAACTTCATGGAGACGCAACCGACCCTGACGAGGATCAGCGTATGGCTAAAACATTAGCTAAATCTACCGATATCCCGAAAGTAACTATCACAGCTAATGCCGAGTCATCAGATAAAAAAGCATAACCGATAGCTGAAAATATATATTTAATTAATTACCATCATGGCAACCGCATCACTAACAGAATACTTATTCTTCTCCGGTCTACTCTTCGCTATAGGATTAGCAGGAGTCATCCTACGCCGTAACATCATCGTCATCTTCATGTGCCTTGAAATGATGCTTGCCGCAGCCTCACTCACCCTAGTCGCTTTCAGCAGACAAAGAATTGTAGACGGACTTCCTGACTATGACGGCCAAATGCTCGTATTCTTCATCATTACGGTTGCTGCTGCCGAGGTAGCTGTCGGACTCGCTATCATCGTAGCTCTCTACCGTGCGCGTAAAACAATAAGCACGGACGACCTCACTTCACTCAAAAACTAATTCACTAAATTATCATGCTCTGGTTATTATTTATTCTGCCACTCACTAGTGCTGCCGTCATCCACTTCTTGCTTAAACAAGAACGTGCAGGCTTAGCTTCTAAACTAGGCACACTCTCTTCACTGGTATGCCTCATTTTAGGCATATCTTGGATCCTTGGATTATTCAGCATTCCTGCATCTTGGAGCTGGATTAGCGTCGGTGAATTCAATGCAAACATCGGACTCATCGAAGACTCTTTGTCCAAAGGCATGATGATAATCGTGTGCGGCATCGGTTTCCTCGTTCACGTATTCTCTCTTGCATACATGGAAGATGATGACGCTAAAGCACGCTACTTTGGTAACTTATCACTTTTCATGTTTTCAATGACAGGTATCGTCTTAGCTGAGAATTTTATCATGATGTTCATCTTCTGGGAGTTAGTCGGCTTATCCTCATACTTACTCATCGGTCATTGGTATAAGAAAGACACCGCCGCTGACGCTGCTAAAAAAGCCTTCCTATCCAACCGTATTGGTGACTTTGGCTTTCTAATAGGCATCCTAATGACTTCTATTCTAGCAGGCTCTGTAGTATTCACAGATATGGATGGAGCTTCATTCATTGGACAAGGCACCCTTGGAACTTGCCTAGCTAGTCTCGCTGTTCTTCTCGTATTCTGCGGTGCCATTGGTAAGTCAGCTCAGCTACCTCTTCACGTGTGGCTTCCAGACGCCATGGAAGGCCCTACTCCTGTTTCCGCACTCATTCACGCAGCCACCATGGTCGCCGCAGGCGTATACATGATGGCAAGATTCTTCCAGAGCATCGGTGAAACATTTTTAACTAATTTACCTGCTCTTGAAATCATTGCTTGGATAGGTGCTATCACTTCCCTAGTCGCAGCTCTGATGGCCACTCAACAAAATGATATCAAAAAAATTCTCGCGTATTCAACTCTATCACAGCTCGGTTACATGGTCATGGCCGTCGGCCTGCTTGACCCTAATGCCGGCATGTTCCATCTCTACACACACGCTTGGTTCAAAGCTCTCTTATTCTTAGGATCAGGTGCTATTATCTTTGCTTGTCACCACGAGCAAAACATTTGGAAAATGGGAGGTCTCCTCAAAAGAATGCCCATCACATCCATTACATTCATTATCGGAACACTCGCTCTAACTGCAGTCCCACTATCTTCTGGATTTGTATCTAAAGAAGGAATACTTAAAGCTGCTGCTGGAAAACCTTTATTCTGGATAGCCCTAACCGTTGCCGCTCTAACCACATTCTACATGTTCAGACTCATCTTCGTTGCCATCCTCGGTAAAGCTAAAGATGATCACTCCAAAAATGCCAAAGAGGTAGAAATCAAAATGTTCGGCCCACTTGTCATCCTAGCTGTTCTGGCATTCGTCTCACAGTATTTCACGGGCCTCATCCCTGAAACAATAGGTAACCCCATTCACTCATTCCCTAAAGTAGATGAATTTTTCTTCTACTCTCTTGGTGCCTTCGCTGTCGGTTTCGTCCTAGCATTCCTGTTCTACTACAACAGAGCAAAAGACCCAATAAGCATCCCGCTCTTCCGCAACAAATTCTATATCGATGAATTATATGCAGGGATAGTGAAATGGTTCCAAGATATCTTAGCTGCCCTTGTTCACTTCTTAGACGAATTCATCATTAATGGCCTTCTCGTAGGCGGCGCTACTCGTCTCGCTCAAGGAACCGGAAACATCTTCCGTAAATACGGTCAATCTGGAAACCTTCAGCACTATGCCCTGATCAGCGGCGTAGGTATACTACTAGCCATCTACTTTACAGTTTTTGCATAATTAAGTTACTAATTAATTTAAAATCAACATATAACAAATATTAAAAATGCTTACTTTAGCACTCATCTTAATCCCACTACTGGCTGTCGCTGCCATCTTTTTTTGCGCGCCTGCCCTAGCACGAAAGATTACACTCGGAGCTGCATCAGCGAACCTACTGCTTGCGATTTTAGCTATAACAACCCATTGCTCTGGTGTGTCTTTAAATGTGCTAGAAAGTCCTAGCATCGCACTTTCGCTAAACATCTTTGAGAATAAAGGAATCTCTATAGTCATGTTGATTCTCTCCGTTGTTGTAACTCTAGCTGCTGTCCTCAGTGGCAACTGCCCAAAAGATCGCGAGAAACTCTGGTTCTCTAGCATCCTACTCATTTCTGTCGGTGCAATCGGCGCATTCATCTCAACAGATATGTTCTTCTTCTTCGCCTTTCACGAACTTGCTCTCATTCCTACTTTCTTGATGATCGGTATCCTAGGACGTGGTGACAGAAAAGAAGTCGCATGGAAAACAACAATATACCTCGCCTTCGGTTCCATCGTTTTGTTGGCTGGACTTCTGTTGATTGTGAACCAAATCGGCACATTTGACATGACAAAGCTAGAGCCATTAGCTAAATACCAGAACGAAGTCGCTCTCCTTCTCATCATCGGCTTCGGAACTCTCGTGTCACTATTTCCATTCCATAGTTGGGCAGCCCCAGCCTATGCATCCGCTCCAGCTCCCATTTCAATGCTTCACGCAGGCGTACTCAAAAAATTCGGCCTCTACGGTCTGATCGTTGTCGGATACAAAGTCGCTCCTGATGGTATGGCACACTGGCTTCCCCTCCTTCTCGTCCTCCTTCTATGTAACATCATCTGGGTAGGGTTAGTCACCATCAACCAGAAACGTCTAGACCTCATGCTAGGTAACTCATCCGTTATGCACATGGGATACATATTCCTAGCTATTGCAGCTCTCATTGACAATGGCAGCACTTTCGCAACAGAGGCCGCAGTTCTACTGATGTTCGCTCACGGTATATCTATCGCTATGTCGTTCTGTCTCGCTGATAGAATCGAAGCAAAAACAGGCTCTCTAGAAATAAACCAACTCGGAGGACTTGCCAAAAACACTCCTAATCTAGCTTTCTTGTTCGGTCTTGTCGGTATGGCATCAATAGGTCTTCCCGGTCTAGCAAACTTCGCCGGTGAAATAATGGTCTTCTTCTCCGGATTTGAAAATTGGAACGCAGCTGACGGTTTTGGCCCACTACAAATAACCACCATGATCGCCATCTGGGGTGTCGTCATCTCTGCAGTCTACATGCTCCGTGCATTCCGTAACATTTTCCATGGCGATACCGTTCGCCGCACAGAAAAGGTCACACCTCTTAGTAGAGACGAAAAAATACCCGCTCTTATTCTTGGCCTCATCCTCCTCATCGTTGGAATCTACCCTCAAGCTATTCTTCAATTTTTTAACTAATCAAACATGAACTCATACCTACTTGAATTTATCGTCGTCGGCATTGGCGTCATCATCCTGCTCTGGGAAGCATTCTGCACTCCCAAAAATAAATCACTACTCGCTCTCATCGGTGCAGGTGCCCTCACTCTTGTCTTAGTAGCTCTGCTCCTCTGTAGTAATTGCACATACCTAAATGATGTACCAGATTGGTTATCCAGATTCTACTCAACTGGCGGCGACTCGCTTTTCTTCAAAAGCTTTGCCCTCATAAGCACCATTCTCGTCCTACTCATGTCATATGACTTCCGTAGTATTCTAAATAAATACACGAGTAACGATAACTCAGATTCTAATACCGGCGAGTTCTACACACTGCCCATCTTCGCTTGCGCTGGTCTCATGTGGATGGCTTCAGCAACAGATATGGTATCCATCTTTGTTTCCCTCGAGCTCGTCACCATTACTTTTTATGTCATGGTCGCATTCATGCGCAGAAATGTCGGATCGCTAGAGGCCGGTGTAAAATACCTCATTCTAGGAGCGCTCTCCACTGGTTTCCTTGTTTATGGTATCGCCTGGCTATACGGCGCCACAGGAACCACAAGTATAGTTCATATGACTTCTATGCAACTAGAAAGCTCCTACGTCCTACTCTTCGGACTTGCACTCATCATCATTTCTCTAGGTTTCAAAGTAGGCGCAGTACCTATGCAGCTCTGGATCCCAGACGTCTATCAAGGCGCTCCTACTCCTATCACAGCATTTCTCTCGATCGCATCAAAAGCCGCAGGATTCGGCGTAGCTATCGTTATCCTTAAGCCTTTCCTTTTATCAGACGCAACTGGTAGTAACGTTCAGCTCATTCTAGCCATAATGGCCGCCGCCACACTTCTCTACGGTAACTTATCCGCTCTGTCACAGAATAACTTTAAGCGCTTACTGGCATACTCATCCATTGCTCACGCTGGATTCATCCTCATGGCTCTCTCTGTATCAGATTTCAAAACCGTTAAGTTTTATCTCGCTACTTACCTCATCATGACATTTGCTGGATTCTTTATTCTTAACCTCATCCGCGTCCAAGACAATAGCGACGAAATCGATTCATTCGACGGACTAGGAAAACGAAACCCTAACCTAGCATTAGCTCTTACCATTACCATGGCAGCCATGGCAGGTGTTCCACTCACTGCTGGATTCTGGGGCAAACTCTTCGTATTTAAATCCACTGTTGGCGTCCTAGATTGGCCATTCATTATCATTGCGTTCATAGCCGCCGCAGCAGGTTTCTACTACTACTTCAAAGTTATTCGCTCCATTTACTGGCATAAACCTGCCAAGGAAGAAGCGCTTACTATACCTACTATTTCTAAATACGCCATCATCCTATTCACAGCAGCAATTATAATAGTCGGTATTTATCCAAAAGCAATTGAATGCCTGGTAGGTAACTAAAGCAAGTTGATATTAAATCGCTTCAATACAACGTTTAACATCAAAAAAAGCAGAAATGTGCCTAGGATATATATACCTAGGCACATCCAAAAACTCACTCCTTTCTTCAGCATGGTGCTCATTACCAAAAACATAGGTAAGGTGGGTAATACATACCAAAACGTATAATAAACATAACTCGAGATCTTCTCCGACCCCTCCATCCCTTTGTGCTCTGCAAATAGCCACAATACCACAAGTATCGTCATCACCGGTAATGCACCTAACAGCGCACCTATCTTTTCATTCCGATTCGCTATCTCCGAGGCAATAACTACAATAGCTGCTGTAATAATATACTTTATATAAATAGGCATCATCCAAAATTGTCTTTGTAAAATGAGTAACCAAACGTTACTTATCTGTATTAGATAATTACTTTAATCACCAAAATCATGAAATCAAGCCATCTTCTCACACTACTCCCCTCACTCATCTTACCACTAACAGCCTGCTCTGTAGCGCAGAGTAACCCTGCCCCCATCAATGTACCTACTGCCAACTCAAACCCATCATTTCCTGCACTTAGCAAATCTAGTAAACGTAAAATCGGTAAGAAAATTTGGAAAAATGAATCCGGAGGAACTATCAGCGGACTCACAGCATGGAACCCAGGAGAAGAATTCCCATCACTAGGAATAGGACATTTCATATGGTATCCTAAAAATTTCCGAGGCCCATACACAGAATCATTCCCAGCCCTCATCCGCTTCGCTAAAAGCAGAGGAACAAAAGGTATCCCAGAATGGGTCCTTAAAAACCCAAAATGCCCATGGCAATCCAGAAACGCATTCAATAACGCTAAAAATGGCCCTCAACTCACCAGCCTCAGAAACTTCCTAGCGAATAACGTAGAGCTCCAAACTGATTTCATACTTGAAAAAAGCAAAGCAGCCCTCGGAAAAATGCTTGCTGCTGCCCCAGCTAATCAGAGATCCATCATCAAACAAAATTACAGTAAGGTCGCCACAACATCAAACGGAGCATACGCTCTAATAGATTATGTGAATTTCAAAGGTGAAGGAATAAACCCCAAGGAAAAATACAAAGGCAAAGGTTGGGGCTTACTTCAAGTCCTCGCCAACATGCGCCCCACATCCAGTGGCCAAGCTGCTGCCAAAGAATTTTCCCTCAGCGCAAAACGCATGTTAGACAGAAGAATAAGTAACTCAAATCCTTCACGTGGAGAAAAACGTTGGCGTGCCGGTTGGCACAATCGATGCAATACATACGCTAAACCACTATAATTGAACAACAAGATAACCACTCGACATAAACTCCTTTACCCGCATCTGGCTTTAGGGTAAGTAAACGCCTACTTATTCATAGTATAAGCCAAACCATTTTCTCAAATGCACGCCTACGAAAAAATATCACTCAACTCAGCCGGTTTCATTCTCGCTGCTTTCATCATCGCTTTACACCTTTGGATGGTTCTCAAACCAGCAACAGCGACAAACTTCCTCAAAGAGTTTTCGCGTAACTACAAAATAGGCCGAATCCTCATGGGTATTGGAATGACTTGGTTCTGGCTCTTAATTCTACCTGATAAATTTTTCTTCAAAAGCCCTATATCAATGGATTTACAGGACTTTAATTCGCTCAAATTCATCATGTCTTTAGGTGTCCCTCTCGTAGCATATTTAGTCATTACAGAGTGTAAAGAGTTCCTATCCATTAGAGGATTAGGTCTTTGTCTCCTCATGGCAGCAGCGCCTCTCTTGGCTGCGGCATGGCAAGAGCCTCATACCCTAAAGTTCCTCATCCCACTCTACGCTTATGCCATGATAATTAAAGGTCTCTTCATGGTCGGAATGCCATACTTAACACGTGACCTCATCACATGGGCTACCGCTAATAATACCAGATTCAAAATACTCAGCCTCGCAGGCCTAGCATATGGATTAATCGTTTTCTTATGTGCCATCATCTTCTGGGGATAGACATTACTATCACTCCCTGCTTTACAAATATTTTACATTACAAAACTTGAAATATAAAATGATTAGTTGAGTATTACTCCTATGTCATTGCTCAAACACCTTTTCGCTTGCCTTACTTTCCTCATACTGAATAGCGCTCTCTCTGCTCAGAACGCATCAGAGTTAATTCAGAATAAACAATACAAAGAAGTCATTGAACTAATAAAAGATGACTCCAAAAATGATAGCGATCTATTACTTCGCGCCAGAGCACAGTTCCTCAGCCTGCAGTTTGAAGACACAGTCCTGACAACTAAAAAAATCATCACTGAACATCCGAGTTCAAAATGGCTAAAAAAAGCCCAGTTCCTTCAGGCTCAAGCTCAGCGTAAACTTAAAAAATATCAAAACGCCTCAGAGCTCTTTGAAAAAGAAGCAGAAACTCTATTCTCTCCAGATTACAAAGACAAAGGTGCCAAACTCCTCATGGAGGTAGCAGCCACATTTTCATACTCCAACAGTAAAAATAAATCAGAAAAAAATACTGTTGATATACCCAAGGCAGTGAAACTACTCAGCGAGGCACTTAGCCTAGACTGCTCAATTAAAATGAAGGAATCATTACTAGCTGAGCTAGTATTCCTCCACAGTAAATCAGAAAAATGGAAAGGCGCACTCAGTCACGCACTCAATTATCTAGAACAGTTTGACCCTAACTGGAAAGGCGAACTCGATAGCACAGACAGACTAACAACTTCAGCCAAAACCTCTCGTAAAATAAAGCTTATTGGAAAAAACCGCTACAAAATCAGGTTCCATCTCTGTGAGGCATATCACAGATCTAACCTAAGAATCACCGCTACAAGACACCTCACAGAGTTCATTGCAGAGCTAGAAAAAAACAATGATCCACAATATCAATCACTACTAGCAGATTCGACATGGCTGCGTCTCATGGCTATGCGTAAATACGGTGGCACTCCCAGAAACCTCCAAACATGGGTCGCTGACACTAAATCATATCTCGAGAAATTTCCTACCCACATTCACGCCCAGTCCACAGCATTCACTATCTGCCATTGCTACCTAAGTTCTAATCAACAAAGCAACGCAATCACAGCCTTCCAAGAATACATCAATATCTATCATCCCAAATTTTCAGATTCCCCACTAAGCTCTGAGCCACAAACTCAAAAACAACGCATTGCTAGAAAAAAACAATCCAACTTGAGACATGAAAACGCTCACTTCGAAATCGGTAAAATCTATCTAGAACTCAACGAATTCGATAAAGCAAAACAAGCCTGGAAAATATACTCGAAAAAATTCCCTAACGGAAAACACTGGGCTACATGCCAAAAAGGACTAGTCGATATAGATTTCAACATAGCCACTCACGCAGTTGAAACCATACAAAACACAAAAAATCAACAGCCTGCTAGAGATCTTGCTCAGAAAAAATTATCTCTTTTCATCACTAAATACCCACTAGACAAAAGAATACCAATGGCTCTGTTCCTCAAAGGTAACATCCATTTCCAACACGCCAATGAGCTAGATAAAGAAATAAAAAAAGACCTTAATAAAAAACTAAAAGATACCCAGTCCATGCTGTATACATCAGCGATTAATAAGTGGTACACACTAATCACCAAATACCCAGAATCTAAAAACTCAATTCAAGCTCACCATCTTACCGCATTTATTTATGAAAATCATTTAGATAATTTAGATAAAGCCATCGAAATCTACTCAGAGAGCAAACACCCTAATTCCCTCAGGCATCTTAATAATTTAAAAAGTAAAAAAATTGCCGTTTCTTCCGAATCTACATTCAGTACTTCAGAGGAACCTACTGTTAATCTAATAACCAGAAACATTGAGAATGTTAAGGTTAGTCAATATTGGCTTGATATAGAGTCATACTTTCGAAAAGCACGGAAATTAGAAAATATAGCTTCACTTGATATCGACCTCATCGAAGCAGACAAATCATGGAAACTCCCCATTAAGGATTTCACAAAATACAAATCTATCAATTCTAAGATAAAAATCCCCTTCCCACATAATAAACCAGGCATCTGTGTTATTAAAGTAGAAAGCAAGGAGTTCTCATCAACCACTCTTGTAATGAGAAGCAATATAGATATCGCAATCCGATCTAACAAAGAAGAAATTATTACATACGCTCACCTCGCAGGGAATAAGAGCCAGCCAGCAGGAAACATCCAGATCCTAATCGCTGACGGAGGGAAAATAATAAAGACAGGAACTACAAATAAAAATGGCGTATTCCATTTCCGTGATACCGCACTATCAGAAATAAAAGACCTTCGTGTTCTTGCTCTGTCAGATCAAGGAACCGCTACGTCAGCTATCAACCTAACTAACATCGAGAAAGCTACATCTATCAAACCAAAGGTGTGGTTCAACTTAGCTAAGAAAAATTACCTGCCTGGCGAAATTGTAAATATCGGAGGTTTCGTCAGATTCCCATCACATGACACCTCTAATAGTGTATTCGTATCTCCATCTCCAAACCAAAGACAGTTCACACTCTCTATTAAACAAAACCACTCCGAAAAATTACTCTACCAGAAAAAAATCACAACCTCCGCTTCCGGTATTTTCAAACACGCATACAAACTTCCTAGCTACATCAATAGAGACGAATTACTCATCCAACTAAAGCCAGATTTCGACAAAAATACACCCGCATTTAATCACGTATTCTACATCAACCAAAATGCAAACCCCATGGTATCACTGAAGCTCGCCATAGATAAAAAATGGACCAATGAAAACTCCATCATCAATGGAAAGGTATCTGCTACCTATCAATGGGGAGCTCCATACTCGGACAAACAAATCACTGTGAAGCTGCCTAACAAAAAAAACATCTTTATAAAAACAAATGCTAAAGGTGTAGCCACGTTCCAATACGACACACAGTTCATAGAGTCAGGTAGCATAATTCACTTTAATGCAGAAACTCGCTCAAAAATATATAAGTCAAATACAGCATCAGTGCTAGTTGATCCTATCAGTTTCAGCATACTTGCAAGCACAGATCTCGCAAATGCAGCTGCCGGGTCAGAGCTTACTATCACTGCTAAAACTATTCTCCCAGATGAATCCCCAATATCAAAAGAAATCACTCTTGAGATCTTACAAGTCATTAAAATCAGCAGCAACCCCATACTCAAAAGCTGCAACGGACTCAGCCACTTAACTCAACCAACAACTCGAGAAGAAGTAATCAGCACCATCCCACTCACAACAGATCCCACAACAGGATTATCAACAAAAAAAGTAACCTTCGATAAAGCCGGTAGATTCCTTATTAAAATCACATCTCGTGACGAGAAAGGTAGAATTGCCATCGCAAAATCATTTGTCGACATTCATGATTCAACAAATAAAGAAAAACTCCTCATATTTACTGACAAACGTAATCTAGAAGCAGGAAAAACCGCAAAAGTCCAGGTATACTCTTACCTTGAATCATCAGCAAAAGCACTTCTCACTCTCGAAACCGACAAGATCATTGAAAAACGTATCGTGACCCTGCAACCAGGTCGGAATGATATCCCAGTAAAATTAAATACAGCCCACACTCCCGAGGTCCGCATTAACTTCATGCTTATCCACAAGAGACAATTCCATACCGCATCTGACGTCATTCCTGTCCTCAATAAACTCACATTAAAAGTCAAAACTAAGAAAACAATTAATAATAAAATCGTTACTAATGAAGATCAAATTAAACAGTTTGACTACACTGCAAACATCCAAGCCTTCGATGCAGATGGAAACCCAGTAAAGGCAGACGTCTTTATAAACCTCAGCAATCATACCATCATCAATAAACCCTCTCTCAACCTAATAAGCAGACTCACTAAATACCATTCAAACAGTAACTGCGGTTTCTCACATCGAGGAAAACAAGACAAAATCCTAACCGAAATAAGAGATGAACTACTTCGCATGGAACAACAGCAAGGCATATCATTACAACAACTCAACCTACCCATCAATCATCGCAGAAATTCTTCCCAATACAGAACCAGAAGCATCAACCGGCAAGACAACGACTCTTATATTTCTTATCAATTAACTCAAAACCACAATAACCCATTTAATACTCTTAACCACAACGGCAGAAACTTCCTAGGAAATCAATGCACAATACTGTCCAAAAATACCGCAGATGGCTCAATTCACCCAAATACAAAACTACCTCAGATAGATACCCTAGAAACGTATCACCTTGCAGACCTCGCTACTGAAAACTCACAAGTATCTTCAGCATTCTCAGGGATTTTGGAATTACCCAAGCAAGGCAAAGAAATCATAATCACTAAAAACATCATCCACGGTAAACTGAAACTAAACATCACAGCTATAGACAAAAATTCAGCTATCGGAACACACATAGAAAACCTAAAGACTAACCTTAAAATCAAACCTCAGCTGCCTAACAAAAACCTAGCAGGCACCCCAATAAACACCATCAACTCCGTAATGCTCAATAAAGGGAGCAACAATCTATCTCTTAGCCTTCCAGATAACTCCACACCGAACAAGATCAAATTCACAGCAAGCCTCAGCGATGCAGAATTCCTAAAAGACATCATCACATCCCCACTGACCACCAGATTCAGCAGCGATTCTCCCTTCCATGAAAATCACCCAGCTGGAACGCTTATGGCAGTTTGCAGTTACATTCAATACCTCTCCCATCACAAACTAGACATAGCTGCCCAAGAAAAATACCGCACTATCGCTAGCAGACTCTGTGCAGATCTTACTCTAAGCCAGAAAAACAACGGCTCATGGAGTCAAATCAAAAACCGAAAAGCCAGTTCGCTGATACACACAGCTCTCGCCTATCAAGCTTTCATGGTCGCTAAAAAAATAAACGTTACATTTGAAAAAACAACTCCTGAAAAAGCTCAAAATTGGCTCACCAAACAGCAAAAATCACTAGCTACAAAGCACTACAACTCAAGAGCTATTGTCCAAATGGCACTCGCCTCATCTGGAGACGCTGACTTCGCTACCTGTAACAGACTCTACCGTGAACGCTCTAAAATGGACAACGTAGGCAAAGCCATCCTAGCTAACGTCTTCATACTTCTTGATAAAAACGATTTCACATCAAACCTAATCAAAGAAATCACCAAAGATACAAAAACATCACGCCCTTCAGAAGCCTATCTAAACTCTAAAACCATACTAGACAGCCTTCTCATAAACGCTCAAATAGCAACTAATCAACGTGCCAATATAACATTCACTCACCACTTCACATCTGACATTGAGAGAGCAATAGCATCTCAGAGTTATAGTAAATTCCTTCAAACCAGAAAACCTTCTAACAACAAACCATCATTGACCCTCACTCTCAACGGTAAAACAATAAACCCCAAAAACACAATTCAAGAAAACCTCAACCCTGGAAAAAATGAAGTGAAAATAGAGTCTTCTCATCAAGGCATCTTCTTCTCCACAGAACTCATTGGTAGAAAAAAACTCATGCCATCTACCCAAGTAAAAGGCTTCACCATTGAAAACAGAAAATACTTCAGATCAAAGTATAACTTCAAAGGAATCCCCCTAAGAAGCAGAGGAACATCCCCAGTAGTGCACACCGAAATAGGCGACATCATTCATGTCCACCTTAAAGGAAAAATTAATAACAAAAACTACCAAGACAGTATTCTAACAGAAGAAATACCAGTTGGCTTCAGCTACCTACCTGGTTCACTCAGAGGAAACCACAGCGGAGCTAGAAGAAATGGTAACCACCTTGTCATAACCTACGGAAGTCTTCCTGATCGCTATTTTCTCAGCTACACCCTCGTAGCAGAACACCCCGGAAAATGGACACATAACCCCACTCTCCTCAGCTTTAGCCATAATCCAAAAATAACATCTAACAATACATCAAATCAACTCATCATCCTACCAAAAGGAACAAAAGACAACTCACCGTATCAATTAAATAGATCAGAACACTATGAGCTAGCTCAGCTCTACTTCGAAGCAAAAGAATACCAAATAGCAAAAAAACACATCATTGCTTACCGTAAACTACACCAAAACAATGAAGACCCTAACCTAGCTAAAATGCTACTCTGGATTGAAACAACTCAAGACCAACCAGATGCGCAACTATTAGCCGACTCATTCGAAATACTAACTGAACGCAAGCCAGACCTCCTCATCCCATTTGATAAAATACTCAAAGTAGGCAAAGCATACAGAAAGTTAGGAGAATTCGAACGCAGTATCGATGTCTACACCGCCACTCTTGAAGCAGGATACACGACCGACTCTTATGTAGGTGCTGCGCTTGAAGACCAAGGCAAGTTCATAGCCTCTGTAGATTACCAAAACCGCCTGTGGTTCCTCTACCCAGACCTAGAAGAGATCATCAGCTCAAGATTTGCCTTATCACAGCAAATCTACTCGAAAGCAGCCAAAGCCGACTCACTAGGAATCAATCCCAACACAAAGAAACCATATACTAAAAAAGAACTCATCGAACTAAGCATTAAACAAACAAAAGACTTCCTCACTCACTCCTCTGAGCACGCACTAGCAGATGATGCCGCTTTCTCACTCGCTAATGCCCTCTTCGCGATCAAAGGATACAACGAATTAGTCAGCCATACACAGAAAGCTATCATCAACTACAAAGACAGTGAACACGCTACCAGCTTCCGCTACATGCAAGCTCTAGCCCATTTCTGGATAAGAAACTATGATCAAGCTATCAAATCCGCATCTGCCGTAGCCAAAGGAAACTCAGATGACAAAGACCTCGCAGCCTTCATCACAGCACAAATATACCACGCAAAAGGAATGCCAGAAAAAGCAATTCAATGGTACAAAGGCATCGAAAAAGCCTACCCAGATGCCAAAGAATCAATGGCCTACTTTGAAAAAAAATCAATATCACTAGACGAAGTGAAAGTCTTAAACTCTGGTGAAAAATTCAGCTTCAAACTCAAATACAGAAACATCAAAGAAGCTCAATTCCAGGTCTATAGAGTCGACCTCATGAAACTCTACTTAAGAGAAAAGAATCTATCTAACATAGCAGATGTCAACTTAGCAGGAATAACGCCAAAACACACCCTTACTACCAAGCTCGGCAACGGAAACGACTACCAAGAACAAGAAAAAATAATCGAACTACCAGTTAACAAAGACGGCGCATACCTAGTCATTTGCCGTGGAGACTACCTCCACACTACAGGGCTCGTGCTCATCACTCCTCTAAAACTTGAAGTTCAAGAAAACCCCGCTAATCAAAAAATTAGAGTCAATGTCAGTGACAAAAAATCAGGTGAATACATCGACTCAGTCCACATAAAAGCAATCGGCTTCAATGACAGTAAATTCAAATCAGGTGAAACCGATCTAAGAGGAATATGGGAAACAGAAAATATCACATCTCCTACTACCATCATCGCAAAAGATCCTAAAGGACGCTACGCTTTCTTCCAGAGCAAAATAAACCCCGCACTAGCTGCATTAAATAAAAGCGGAGGAAGACCTTCATCCAATCGAAAATCAATAGACTGGAACAGTAATCTCATAATGAAACAAGATAAACTGAATAGATCAAATATCAGAGCCTACGAAAAGAAACGACGCTCTAAAGGCAAAGGAGTTGAAATCAAAAAAGCACGTAAAAAATAATTCACATCACTATCGCTTAAGGAAGATACCAAGTACTTGATAATACCTCAGTGATCATCACACACTGATCAGAAAACGCATTCTCAGGAAAAGCCAATTTGAGAATCGGCTGAATAGGATCATCAGCTTTCTTCTTATCTTTCTTATGCTTAACATGCATGTATTTAAGCTGTTTATCTACTAGTGAATCTTTCTCAGCATAGGCCAATAAAAACTTATCCTCATCTGTTCCTAAACTCACTCGATACGCCTGATACTTACTATCATCATCAAATTCATACAAATACGGACCATAGTTAATCCTCTCCCTTAGCTCTACTCTGAAAGCCTGTTCATTCACATCCTTATCCTTGATAAAAGCTTCCCAGTCACCAGGCTGATATACAACTGCTAACTCCCAATCAACAACATATCCACCGTCAGCTAAATGCTCTATCATAAATGTCTTTTGATCCTCAGCCTCATTACTAACACTAGCTGTCACAAAGGAGACAATCTTTCCCGCCTTGCGTAATTCTATAGACTTAACGATCTCTTTAAATGAATAGGTATCAAGTACCTTATCACCACTATAATATCGCTTCATTTTAGCCAACGTAGCCTCAGAATGCCTACAATACTTCGCTCGCTCCTCAATAGTCTCTGACTCAAGATACTTTTTCACACAGTCAGCCAGCATTTGCAGCTGAGTTTCATAATCTATCACCTCCACCACCTGCTCAGCCACCACCTGATCAACTTGATCGTTTTCCACATCTACTTCATCATCATCCAGATTTAAAAAAGCCCAAACGCCTGCTGACGTCAGAGCTAAAACACACAGGAGAACTAACTTCATAATCCAGCCAGAACCAGTGTCTTCATCTACCCACTTATCTTCAAACGTACTAGATACTTTTTTTTGCTCCAAGTCAGAAACCGTCAGCTCTCTAGAACGAAAACTTTTCCCCACAGATGCATCGGTAGGTCCACCAAGAGTCTCTACCATCTCCTCACCACTTTGAGACGACTCTTCCGCCCCCAGAACATCACTAACTTCCTCGTCAGCCATATCCGCAGACTTATTCTCATTAATATCGCCACCATCTAAAATAACGGCCTCGTCTTCTACTAAAAGTAACTCTACCTCTTCATCTTCAGATGCTCGCTTATCAAATCTATTCTTTTTCATACTGTTCTTATCTATTGAGAAATCTTCTAAAGACATAGTTGCTACAAAGTAACTACATGCACAATGTCCAATACCACCCACTCATCATAAAATCAGCATAGACGCAACTTAGAATCCTGTTATAACAAGAAAAATGTCAGAGCGTGAATTACCCAGAATCATTATCACTACCGCCGGATTCGGCGATGGCCACAATACTGCCGCCAATAATATAGCTGTGGCTCTTGAGGATCACGCTGAAGCTGAAGTCATCGACCCCTGCGCACTAGGGTCACCAAGAATAAATGCTAAATTAAGAAGCTTCTACAGGTTTATCACCACGCATACACCTAAAATCTGGCACCGCATATACAAATCCGTAGAAAAACATGACTTCTCAAAAGAAAAATTCCCCTTCATGCGTAAGCCAGAAAACGCACTAAATGATATTATCCAGAGCTTTGAACCCCAGGCAGTCGTCAGCACGTATCCGCTCTACCCATACTACGTCGAACGCTCTTTCTCTAAAGGCATTCCTCGTATCCCTATCATAACTATAGTCACAGACTCCATCGAAATAAACGCAGCATGGAGAAACTCGCCATCTGACTACTTCCTCGTAACAGACAAATTTACAAAAAAATCCCTAATCGATGCAGGTATTGAAGAGCACAAAGTCATCATTACCGGATTCCCGGTGCACCCCAGATTCACATCCTTAAAATCCATAGATACCATAGAACCTAACGCACCATTTAAGGTCTTATATTTCCCCACATCGAAAAAGCCCATCATACGCAGAATCATGAGAGCTATTTTAGATAATCAAGACACCAAAACAGAAATTACTGTCGTACTCGGCAGAAACGTCAGAAAACTCTACGATAAAGTCAGAGAAATCCAGCTCCTCTACCCAGGAAGAGTACATATTAAAGGTTGGACTCGCAGAGTACCAGAACTTCTCTCATCCCACCACCTAGTCATAGGTAAAGCAGGCGGTGCTACTGTCCACGAGACCATCGCAGCAGCTTGCCCCATGTTAATCCACCATCTTGTACCTGGACAAGAAGAAGGTAACCTTGCTCTGCTTGAAAAAATCCAAGGAGGTTACTACACTGAAACCCCCCAAGACATCAGCCACGCACTATCTAATATCCTCAAAGACGAGGCCGTGCTCTGGAAAAACATGAAACAGAACCTCTCCAAATACGCAAAACCAGCAGGATCCATTTCCGCAGCCAAATTTATCATTAACACCATAGAAAATAACGAACCATGACTTTCCTCTTTGACATTGGTAACGTCCTTCTAGCATTCGATTTCATCCCAGCACTCGAATCCCTAAAAGGACCTAATCCACAGCCAGACGCAATCAACAAAGTAATTTCCGCCAAAGACGACTTCGAAGCAGGTCTTACTCCCCTTCCTGATTATATTAACTTCATTCGCACCACCCTAGATATTCAAGAAAGCGATGAGCATATTCATAACGTATGGAACTCCATATTCACTGAAATCCCTCAGACATTCGAGCTCGCCCAGTCACTCAAAGCACAAGGACACCGCCTCATCTTATTCTCTAACATCAATCCCATCCACGCCCCATACTGCATCAATAAATACAACTTAAACGAACGCTTCGATCACGCAGTATTCTCATATGAAATAGGCGCAATTAAACCTCAAAGCGAATTCTTCACCCGCGCCTTCAAAAAATTTAACATCATCCCAGAAGAAACCATCTACATAGATGATCTCCCAGAAAACATAGCCTCCGGTATAAAACACGGACTAAAATCATTCTGCTATAATGCAACAAACCATCAAAAACTATTAGACTGGATCAAAATCAACATGCCATAATAAGATCATGAAAAAACGCAAATACTCATCCTTTGACCATGAAGAATTTAGCTACCTTCTCTGGCAAAACTCCCCTCAACCAAAAAACATAATAATCGCAATACACGGCATAAACGGAGCAGCCAGTGATTATTCAAACCTAGCTACTCATCTCTCAAATTCAATTAACAAAGACCAAGGCATCGCCATCTACGCACCAGAAACAAGGGGCCAAGGAAATGACCCTCAAAAAAGCAGAAGAGGAGACATCTACAAAAAACAAGAATGGTTCAAAGACCTCTACGCCATCACCAAACTAGCTAAATCAAATCACCCAGAAGCAAAAATCATCTGGTGCGGTGAAAGTATGGGCTCCCTAATTGTCACACACGCATACGCCCAGATCCCCAAAAACAACATCAAACCCAATAAAATCATACTCCTCGCTCCAGTCGTCAGCCTCAGACCACACCTGCCAGCCTGGAAACACAAAATAGCCAACACTCTAGCATACATACTCCCTAAATTTAAAGTATCCTTGAATCAGTTCTCAGGAGATAACGCAGTTAAAGTTACCCAAGGCTCTGACAGCCACCAAGAACAAGCAGCCACCAATTCATACTTCATCGAAAAATTCACCCTCAGACTACTAGCTACATTAGGGAACTTAATTACTGAGATGAATATCAAGGCAAATCACCTAAACATCCCCACCATGGTAATCAACGGAGGGAAAGACTACTTCACACCACCAGAATACGCTGATGATTTTTTCAGCCACATCCCCACATCCCCAAAAAACAAACACAGCCACCACCCAGATGCATACCACCTCCTCATGTATGACCAACAGAGAGAGAAGATATTCAGCAAAATCTCCTCATGGATCACTCAATAAATCCAAAAATCGCTCTTGCATCATCCTTCATTTACTCTCATAACGTAAAAGCTATGAATAAATTGATCATCCTATCCTCCTCTCTTGTCACTTTCGGCCTCCTAAGCAGTTGCTCTACCATAAGCAAACTTCGCCAAAACTCAGCAAACAAAAATGATCAAATCCTAGCACCAGCTCAAAAACTCTCTGAAGCTCAAAAACTCAAAAATGCAGAACGGCTCAGAGCCATGGAACCAGTTTCCAAAGTCAAACCAGTAACCTCTGACACATCCAACAACAAACCTGTCAAAAAAAACAGAACCATACAGGGAATGATCGAACCAAATGTGACTGGTCTGCCAGAAACCAGAGAACTCCAAGAATCTACTAACGTCCTCCCATTAGAATCACCATCAATCACACCTCCATCCAATACAACCTCAAAACTACCAAATAGCATCAGTCCTATCATCCCAGAAATACCAAAAACCATTAAACCTGAGACCATCAAACCACTAGACACCACTCCACTGACACCCACCATACCAACTCTCCCATCACTACCTGGTGCACTAGATCCTCTCCCCACACCTAATACCCCACAATAAAAAATCACCTACACCATACCCCCTCCACCTTAAAACCTAGCTCTAACACTCCACCTTCCCCTCCTGAAATCCAGATAAAAATTATTTCTCCGAGGCCTAACAAACCCAGGCTGAAACGGTCTACTATAATAACCCTGCTGATAGCCCCCAAAAGCTGGTTGGTAATATCCATAATGCACCCCCCTCGGAATATAACCGCCATAGTAATAGGGATTCAGCCGGTAACCTCTACTTCTCCTTTGATTACTGTTCTGTCCCACCCCAACGCCCAATAACTCAGATGCAGGAACAATCGCAGTAGCTTCCTCAGGAACCACAGGTGCAACCACCCCAGCAACTTCAGAAGGTTTATCCTCCTCTCCAGACACCACAGCCTCAGCCTTTATATCTAACTCCTTCTTAACTACCTTCTTAAGAAAAACCCGACCTCCCCTTACCTCAAGCGGACGCCCCTTATGGTCATACCAAGTCCGCGCACCAAGATCCGCTGCCATAATAGCAACCATAAATACACTCACACCTGAAATCCCTAAAATACTATTTACCTTAAAAGCCATACACTTAACATAACACATCTAAACCACCACAGCAACCCCCTTCATCACCATGACCCCGGTAAACCACTCAGACACTAGAACCAGATTCGCTCCATCACCCACAGGTCACCTCCACCTCGGACACCTCTACGCAGCCCAAGTCGCCCATGACCTAGCAAGAAAAACAAACGGAAAATACCTCCTCAGATTCGAAGATATAGACACTACAAGAACCCAAAAAAAATACTACGAATCCATACTAGACGACCTACATTTCTTTAACCTTCACCACGACGAAACACCAATCCTCCAGACGCAACTCGACCGTTCAGATGCATACTCACAAGCCATCACTACATTAAATAAACTCGGCGTAACCTACCCATGCTTCTGCAGCAGAAAAGACATCCTACGCGAAACCTCCAACATAACCAATGCCCCTCACCACCCCATCACCTCCAGCCAGCTCTACCCAGGCACCTGCCAAAACCTCAACCACAGCCAACAACTAGCTCACATCAAACAAGGAAAAATCCCATCCATCCGTATCAACACAAAAAAAGCCGCCACTCTCACCGGTGAACTCACATTCACTGACTCCATTCACGGTAACATAAAGGTCAATCCACACATACTAGGTGACACCATACTAGCCAGAAAAGACATCGGCACATCCTACCACATCGCATCAGTCATTGATGATGCTCACCAGCACATTACACACGTCACCAGAGGAGATGACCTCATCGAATCCACCCACCTACACCGCGTAATTCAAGCACTCTTAAACCTACCAGAACCCACCTACCACCACCACCCACTAATACTAGACGACCAATACAACCGTCTCGCTAAAAGATCAAACTCCATATCCATAAACGAACTCAGAAAAAATGGAGTCACCCTAGACACAATGAATCAAATGATCCAAGCACAACTCACTCAATACAGATGAACCAAATACTGCTCCTTTAAACCACTCCCCTGTATCCTCACCAGATAACTCCCCCTCTTAGTTATAGGCCTATCACCCGGCTCAAAAACTATCGTATCATCATAAACAAACGTAAACCCCACCTCATACTCTCGCCCATCAGGATCTTCATCCCAGCCATCAGCCTTATCCACATACTTTCTCAACTTCCATACCCTCACTACACTATCATCAGGCGCCCGCCCCCCCACTAAATGATAACTCCAGCCATTCCCATGCAAATACTTCTTCGGGTAGAATCCATGCCCTGGATACGAATAATTCCTGCTAATACCACTCGCAGACTGATCCAAGGAATACATAGCAGAATAAGCACCCTTTAACCCAAAACCAGTCTTACCCATCTTATGATGAAGACACCACCTCCTATGCCCCCGCCTCTCTCTATTATTTTCACCATGATCCTCAACATATTGAATAACACTCTCCTCCATACTTATCCCACTCCCATTCATCGCCAAATTACACTTATCTGTAAAATGGCCAAAATCATGTGAAAGCTGACCCTTCCCATTACACACCTCAGCCGCCTCCTGAGACTTCGCCACCAAAGCAGCATCTGCCTCTACATCAGACGGAACACCACTCAAGAAACGATACACGTTCAGCATATTAACAGCATCCTGAACATCTCTAGAAATACCCCCTGGTGCCTTACGTGAAAGTATACTTCTTATAGCCGTGCGGATCCTACTCTTCACCTCACTTGCAGCTAAGCCCTCCTCCCGCAGACCACCTCCATCCTCCCCCAGCCTACGTCCTCTCTTCACAACCACCCCTTTACCATTACCTCTCCCACCACCTCTCTGACTCAACTTACCCCTTAACCTAGCACGCGCAACACCATAAGACTTCTCGTAACAAATCAACTCTATCCGGTCAGGCCTCTTCCCACTATTTATAGACAGCACAATAAAAGAATTTTCACAGCTCCATGCCAACCTCCTATGCAGAACCTTACCCACCATAATCGATGGTAACTTCCTACCCTCTATTCCCAGCTTAGCAGAAATAATCCCACTCCAGCGCTTCGCATCCTTATCAAACTGCCTCTTAGACATAAACAAAGCCGTACCCTGCTCTAATACTGTCATCTTTAACACCTTGATTGCGCCACCATCCTCCACCACATTCAACTGATGAACCGGCTCACCCCAGAAAACCATCCCCCGCCGCTTATACTCAAACTCACCATCACGCTCACCACTCACCCATTCAATTCCAGGAAACTTTTTTGCAAACTGATCCTGAGTCGAATCCCAAAGATTACGATTCGCTGTCAAAGGCCCCAAATCTCGACCAGCAGCAGACAACTCCAAAACAGGAATACACCCAAGAAATACATAATAAATGATCACTCTTAACATATAACTATATAAATGCATTTTCTCAGCCCACGTATCCAGCTAAAAATGAAATCACCAGAACAATTCATCGAATGAATAGCATAACTACCCAAATCACCCCAAATTCTCATCGATTAGAATCGAAAAATACTTGCATCTACCTATTTCTCCACTAGCCTCCCGCTCATGCTCCAAGCAGGAATAGTAGGATTACCAAACGTAGGGAAATCAACCCTTTTCAACGCAGTTACTCGAACCCGTAAAGCGGAAGCAGCTAACTACCCATTTTGCACCATTGACCCTAATATCGGAGTCGTCACCGTCCCAGACGAACGCCTCGCCGTGCTTAGCGAACTCTCAGGCTCAAAAAAAACCATCCCCACTGCCATCGAATTTGTAGACATCGCAGGTCTCGTTGAAGGCGCATCAGAAGGCGCAGGCCTCGGAAACAAATTCCTAGCAAATATCCGTGAAGTCGATGCCATCGTCCAAGTCATCAGATGCTTCGAAAATGATGACATCATCCACGAACTAGGCAGTGTTGACCCACTCAGAGACATCGAGATTATTAACTCAGAGCTCATCCTAGCAGACATCGCAGCCATGGATAAACGCCTCCAGTCCCGCTCCAAAAAAGCAAAAAGCGGCGATAAAGAAGCTAAAGCAGAAGTCGCTCTCATTGAAAAACTCATCCCCCACCTCAACGAAGGCAAACCAGCTCTCACACTCGAAATGGCTGATGATGAGAAAATCCTACTCAAAGAATTCTTCCTTCTCTCCTCAAAAAAATCAATCTTCGCATGCAACGTCGCAGAAGCAGAACTCGCAGACGCACTAAATGACCCAGACGCTCACGACATGGTCGCCAAAGTCCGCAAATATGCCGCAGATACTCAAGGCGCAGAAGCCGTCGTACTATCAGCACAAATTGAAGAAGAACTCTCAGAGCTATCACAAGAAGAAGCCCAGGAATTCCTCGCAGAAATGGACATTGCTGACTCCGGCGCAGCTGAACTCATCAAAGGAGTCTACGAGCTACTCGGACTCCGAACATACCTCACCACTGGCGTCCAAGAAACCCGCGCATGGACCATCACAGCAGGTGATAAAGCACCAGCAGCAGCAGGAGTCATACACACTGACTTTGAAGCTAAGTTCATCAGAGCAGAAGTCATACACTATGATGACTACGTCAAACACAAAACCGTCGCCGCCGCCAGAGACGCAGGCGTCCTCCGCGCAGAAGGCAAAGAATACGAAGTCAATGACGGCGATGTCATAAACTTCCTCACAGGTGCATAATATACATCACACCAAAAAAACAAACCTCCCTAACCAAATTCATCACAACTAAGATTAACCCATGGCAGGATTCTTCAAAAAAATAATCAATAAGATTACCAATAAAGCCGAAATCGACTGGGACGAACTTGAAGCAGACCTCATCGCAGCTGACCTCGGTGCCAGATTGTCTATGACCATCATCGATGAACTCCAAGACCTCGGACGTAAAATCAACGCAGAAGACGTCATATCCACCACTAAAAAACACATCGCCAGCATCCTACCACAAGACCTCCCAGACCTTAAACCCAGAACCGATGCACTACCACACGTCATCGTAATGGTTGGTGTTAACGGAACAGGCAAGACCACCTCCACCGCCAAACTAGCTCGCCACCTCAAGAATCAAGGCCACAGCGTCATGGTCGCAGCAGCAGACACATTCCGTGCAGCAGCAGTAGAACAACTCCAAGTCTGGGCTGACCGCCTACAAATACCCATCACCACTGGCGCCCAAAATGCTGACCCCTCATCAGTCTGCTACACCGCCCACCAAGCATGCATCAAACAAGGGATCGACTTCCTCATATGTGACACTGCCGGCAGACTCCACACCCGCAACAACCTCATGGAAGAACTTGCTAAAATCGAGCGCACCATCGCCAAGCAAGACCAAACCGCACCTCACACCAAACTCATCGTAGTCGATGCCACCACAGGATCTAACGCCCTCCAACAAGCCAAAGAATTTAACAAAGCTATCGAACTCAGCGGCCTCGTCGTCACAAAACTAGACGGCTCAGGCAAAGGAGGCATCATCGTATCCATCTACCAAGAACTCAACATACCAGCTCACTTCATCGGCCTTGGAGAAGAACCAGAACAATTCAAAATGTTCAACAAAGAACAATTCGCACAAGAAATCATGTAACAAAAAAACCCTAACGCCTGATACATCAGACATTAGGGCCAATAATAGATGAAAAATATTCTAGTTACACAAATGTATTAGAAACTAAAGCCAATAGATACACCAGCTACAAACTCGTTCTCACGCGCTGTTGTGCCAATCATATCTTCAAATGCATATGAGTAAGCCGCATAAGGTGTTGCTGTCACCGCACTATTAAGATTAAATGACTTAGAAAGCGTTATCTGCGCATGCGTCAACTCACTCTCCTCAACGTCGAATCCTACCGCAACAGCAGCATCAACAACAAATAAAGACCTCTCCACACCAAGCTCAATATAGCTATTATCAGTGAGATCTATATCCTTATTGTAAGTAATGCTAAATGATGTCCCCGCTATCTCCTTACTGAGCCCAAGAGATAACTCCTGTGTGTTAGCGCTTGTCCCACTGCTGAAGTAGTAATAAATATAACCAAGCTCCAATGTAGCAAATCCTAGATCCTTACTTGCACCTACATAGAAATCTACTTCAGAATCACCAGCCCCATGATCAAGTGTCAACACCTCAGCAGCCCATACACCCGCTGTGAGATCAAAAGAACCAAAGGACTTAGTAGCCTCTACTCCCCAGTCAACCATCTCATCACCAAAGTTAATACCACGCCATAGATAAGTTGAGTGGTAACCAGCCGTAAAACTAAACACATCAGCAGATGATGGCTTAGTCATTGTTCCAGTTGTTCCAGACTCCAAAGGGGATGCAAAATCTCCCGCCTGTGTCGGTAATGCGATCGCAGCCGTTAATAGACCACCTAGTAGTGTTGTTCGTATTGTGTTATTCATGATGTAAAAAATAACCAGCAATAACCGTGCCAACACCTCATTAATAAAATAGAAAAATCTACAACTGTGACAGTTTAGCCATAATCCAATCAGCCATCAAATCCATAAACTAAAAAAACAATTCAAACTTGGCACGTAGATTGCTCAATAATTTTTTGAATAATCTAAACTATGAAAAATAGACACATATTAAAATTAATAATGGCTGTTATCCTCTCATTAACAGCGTTCACCAGTCCTGCCCTTGCCGAGACATTTGACCCTTCTGCAGAAAATTACAAAGTAACAGAAGAAATGCTAGCTCATGAGGACGGAACTACAGAACAAGGTGCCACCGATCTTATCGGTAAAGCTGTATACAAGCACATCCAGTTCTCAGGTAAAGAAGGACTCTCCGCTAACCAAATCAAAGCAGCAGAAGGCTACTATGATCGCTACCTAGATCAGCCTTTCTTCGCACTTTCAACAGTCTGGATCTTAATCTGTGCATTCCTAGTCTTCATCATGCACCTCGGCTTCTCATGCATCGAGTCTGGCCTCTGTCAGCAAAAAAATACAGTAAACATCCTCTTCAAAAATGTCTTCATAATTTGCTCAGGACTTCTTCTCTATGCCCTTTGGGGATTTAACAGCATGTACCCTCTAGGAAACTGGTCCGGTGGTATAGAAAACGTATTCAAATTTGGTAGTAATATCTCAATAGCCGGCAGCGCAGGAAATGACATGTCATACGGTGGAACCGATCTATGCCAAACTGGCTGGGCAGACTTCATCTTCCAAGCCATGTTCGCAGCAACAGCAGCAACCATCGTATCTGGTGCAGTCGCTGAACGAGTCAAACTATCTTCATTCATGCTGTTCGCAGCCCTCTTAGTAGGTATCGCATACCCTATCACAGGTAGCTGGAAGTGGGGAGGCGGATGGCTCGGAAAAGCAGAATTCCATGACTTCGCCGGTTCATCTGTAGTTCACGCATTCGGTGGTTTCGCTGCACTCGCTTGTGTGCTCGTCCTCGGTGCTAGAAGCGGTAAATATACAATCTCCGGAATAAAACCTATTTTGCCAAGTAACCTTCCACTAGCCAGCATCGGAGCATTCCTCCTCTGGTTCGGTTGGTTCGGCTTCAACTGCGGATCAGTGCTCTCCGCAGATTCAGCAAACATCTCGTATGTTGCAGTCACTACTGCACTAGGAGCCGCAGCAGGAGGTATCGGCTCAATGCTCATCTCATGGATACTACTAAAAAAACCAGACCTATCAATGTCACTCAACGGTATCCTAGCCGGACTTGTCTCAGTTACGGCAGGTGCTGACAAACTAGGATTAGGCGGCGCAGTTATCGCAGGTCTAATCGGTGGTATATTAGTTGTATTCTCAGTAATTCTACTCGACAAAATCAAAATCGACGACCCCGTAGGTGCTATCTCAGTCCATGGAACTGTAGGTATCTGGGGAACACTAGCAGTTGGTCTCCCTTTCCTATGTAGAGTTAACGACAAAAAAGAATCAGTAGCTGCTGACTTCATGACTCAGCTTCTGGGTACATTCTCCATTGCCCTATTTGCATTTACCTTCTCATTCATAGTATTCTTCATAATCAAACTCATCATGGGCGTCCGTGTTGACGAAGAAGAAGAAAACGAAGGACTAGATATTGCAGAGCACGGCGTTGCTGCATACAATGACTAAAATATATTCCATGTAAGTTAAAAAAGGGGGTGCAGAAATGCACTCTCTTTTTTTTGCCTACCCACCAGCTAAGGAAGACGGCTAATAAACCAAACAATCCCAACCCCTGCTATCCCCATCGCCACTACAACCCTAAAATAGCGCTCCATCTCCACCCGCTTTGACCCACCTAGCAAAAACAAAAGCCCAAAACAAATCACCACCAAAACAGCTTGAGCAATCTCAATACCAATATTAGCCATAACCAATGGATATACCCATCCATCAGCACTC
>CALGZA010000048.1 GCA_937934595.1 uncultured Verrucomicrobiales bacterium
AGCTTTTATACTTTGGGGAAATTTGCGTGAATAATTGATTGCATTTGGGTTTCTAGGCATTCGTTCATCATGCTTATGTAAATACATTGTACAAGCCTTAATTGTTGAAAGCTTAATTTTTCCCGAATGTAGTCCCCCTGCTTTCTCCCACTCCTTACGACTTGCCACACCACCACCCCTCTGTCATAAAGTCTCCATGGCAGGCTCCATTGACTTACACAAAATATCCAGATTCGCAAACCTCGCTATCCCCTCCACCGCCGCCCTAGCATTCCTAGGTGGACACTTCGTGAGCTTCTACTTCCACTTCCTAACCGTCACATTCCTCCTACTCACCATAATCAATATCTTCTACCTATTCATCCAGAAAAAACACACCATCCTCCGTAACTTCGGAATCCTCGGCCAAGCTCGCTACATCATCGAAAGCATCGGCCCAGAAATGCGCCAATACCTCTTCGCCAATGACACCGAAGAAAGACCATTCAACCGCATCGAACGATCAGAAATCTACCGCAAATCAAAAGGAATCGACTCCGCATCATCATTCGGATCACAACTCAACTTCGACAACGCAGAAATAAAAATCCGCCACTCCATGTACCCCATAGACCGCGAAAACATCAAACAATACGCACTCACATTCGGTGAAGAACGCGGCGTCAAAGAACCCTACACCATCCATAAACCATACATCATCAGCGCCATGAGCTACGGTGCACTCGGAGAAAACGCCATCCGCGCACTCAGCAGAGGAGCTCGCCTAGCAGGTATCGCCATGAACACAGGTGAAGGAGGCATCCCCAAATACCACATGGCAGAAGGTGGCGAACTCATCTTCCAAATGGGAACCGCCAAATTCGGCGTCAGAAATGACGACAGCTCACTCAACACAGAAAAACTCAAAAAACTCTGCGCCGAACCAACCATAAAAATGGTAGAAATCAAACTCTCACAAGGAGCCAAACCAGGAAAAGGAGGACTCCTACCAAAAGAAAAAATCACCCCAGAAATCTCCACACTCCGCGGCGTCCCCATGGGACAAGACGTCGTCTCACCCGCTCACCACATCGAATGCACCTGTAAAAAAACCACCGTAGCATTCATCAAAAACGTCCAAGACGCCTGCACCATCCCAGTCGGAATCAAACTCTGCCTCGGAAAAATCTCAGACTTCCACGAAATCGTCCTCGAAATGAAAGCCCAAGACACATTCCCAGACTTCATCGCCATAGACGGAGCAGAAGGCGGAACAGGAGCCGCCCCTAAAGCATTCATGGACGGATACGGAATGCCCCTCATGCCATCACTCTACGCCGTAAATGACATCCTCGTCCGCGAAGGAGTCAGAAACAAACTCAAAATCATCGCCGCAGGTAAACTCATCAACTCCAGTAAACAATTCATCGCACTAGCACTCGGTGCAGACGCCATCTACTCAGCCAGAGGATTCATGCTATCCATCGGATGCATCCAAGCCATGCTCTGCGGAAACAACACCTGCCCAGTCGGCATCACCACACACGACCCATCACTACAAAAAGGACTCATCGTCCAAGAAAAAGCAAAACGCGTCGCCAACTACGTCCACGGACTAGAACACGACTTCTACGAAATGCTAGCCGCAGCAGGAATCAAAGACACAAAAAACATCAACATCAACCAGCTCTACATCCCCAAAGACACCGCACTCGCAGGCCAAATCAACGAACTACAACAAAAAGCACCCACACCCTCAGCATGAAACCCACAGCACAAATCATCAGCTGGATCCTACAGCTAACCATCATCACACTCCTCGCACCCGCAGCCTACGCCAAACTAACAGCCCACCCAGACGCAGTCGCCCTATTCACCACCCTAGAAATGGAACCCGCAGGACGCTACATCATCGGCTTCCTAGAAGCCGCCACATGCGCACTACTGCTAAATCCAAACTCAGCAGTCCACGGAGCCATACTCAGCCTCGGCATCATGATCGGAGCACTCATCGCACACCTCAGCAAAATCGGATTCGATAACATGTTCTACTTCTCCCTCATCCTCATCATCACCTCATCCGCCATCATCTACCTCAGAAGAAAGCAAATCAAAAGCATCGCCCGCATGCTAAACTAATTAGCTAACAAATCCAGCCACAAACCATGCACCCAGCAACACATCACAACACACGCCTCGGCATGCTCCTCCTCGTATCAGGCCCATCAGGATCCGGTAAAACCACACTCTGCCGCCGCGCCGCAAAAGCAGGCATCGCCAACTACGCCATCTCCTGCACCACACGTCCCCCAAGACCCGGAGAAACCAACGGAACAGACTACTTCTTCCTAACCATCGAAGAATTCAAACAAAAAATCGCCAACAACGAACTCCTCGAACACGCCGAAGTCCACGGCAACCACTACGGCACACTAAAATCAGAAATCTTCACCCACATCCAAGCCGGGCGAGACGTCGTCATGGACATCGATGTCCAAGGCGCAGAACACATCAGAAACAACACAGACCCCCAGATCCAGCGCGCACTCGTACAGCTCTTCGTCATGCCAGAATCAGAAGCAGAACTCCGCACCCGCCTAACAGGCAGAGGCACAGACAGCCAACAAATCATCGAAACCAGAATGCAAAACTCACTAGAAGAAATGCAACACTGGCAGAAATACACCTACTGCCTCCTCTCAACCGACCGAGAAACAGACTACCAAAAATTCCAAGCCATCCTAACCACAGAAAGCCTCAACACCAACAGAATTAACCCCGTATAGCTACAACAACACACCTCAAAAACACCATTCAAAGCCACAGCTTCACCCCAAAATCACTACCACAACAAACACAACCCAAATACAACCAGATCCCCAATTTTAACAATTGGAATTGGGGTTGTTTCTCTAAATGCTGTCTCTCTAATAAGACTTGTTGAGATAATGTGATTCCTCGTTATTTTTGGAAGTGTCCCTCAGATCGTTAAACTCAGCTAAGGTTAATTATAATATCATTTGTTAGAAGATATACTAACTAGTCCCTTTAACTCTTAATACCCCAGACTTCCCTCCGCCAAAAGAAGAGCGTTTAGCCCACGATTGTAATGAAACATAATCAGTAAACCCATTCTCAGGTAGCAGATCTGCTTCAACAACCTTCCTCGCATTATCCGCCGTGAGCGATAATGATAACGAGAAAAACAGAAATAGTTTAAGATGAAATTTCAATATAATCACTTCTTCCTCACAGCCTCAAACAAATCACCTTTCCCCTTATACCCATCAGAATCAACCTCATACCAGTTACTATCAGCGATCCGCTTCTTATCATAAGGCGGTGCAAAAATATCCACCAACTGAGTAAACTCTTTCGCTGCTACCCGGTGAATATTCCTCTCCTTTGAAGTAAGCGTAGAAACATTCCCCTTAGAAAGCATCGCATGGCTAGTCTGCTTCAAAAGAACATCTCTCTTATTCGCCTTCTCAGCAAACAAATCATAATTCCAAACCTCAACCTCACCCGTAGCACAAAGTAAAACTCCCGTCATCTCAGGATGATCATGGTGCATGATCTGCTCATTCTTTTCAAACTGAACCAAAGTAACATGATAGTCGATCTGCTTTTCTAGCCCAGAAAAATCCACGCGCTTATTACCCACCCCCTTCGCTTTCGTCTCCTTAAAAGCCTTCACCAAGCTTGGATCCCGCAGGTCGAGACGCGCCGCAATAGCAGAAGCCTTCTTAACATACTCCAGCTCATTCCAGCTATCCAAATGCTGCTTCTTAGCCTCCACCTCAATAGCAGATAAAAACGCATCCCAATTAATGGAACCATCCTCCTTCAATCTCCCCTGATAAGCATTCGCCCTCGTCGCAAAAGCAGTAATGGCAGGTAAAGCCATAGAAATCCCCAGAAAACCAGGTATCGAGGTCTTAATAAAATGCCTCCTGTCATAATCATCCATACAAGAACCCTACTCGATAAAGCCAACCATCACAAGCCAGGAAACAACCCAACCAGTAACAAGAATTCCAATTAATGAATACCTCAGACCTAAATCCCAAAACTACGCTTCACAGCAGCCCGCTTCAGCCCCAGCTCACGCCACTCATTCACCAGCCGTGATGCCTCTATCACACCACACCCAGACGGAACCGAAATATCATCACCATCCCAGTGCACACCACGTATCGTTACCACAGCATGAAACTCACCCTCATCATAAACACCAAAAGGAGCACCAAAATAACCAGGACACCCCAATCTCTCGCGCCAACCTATCAAATCCTCCATAGTCTGCTGCGTCCTTGGTAAAGGCCCCAAAGCAGGAGTCGGGTGTAACCTCTTAATCAAATCATCAATATTCTTATCCCCATACAAAAACACCTCAATAGGCGTATGAAAATGCACCAGAGCCCCTAAATCCAAAATACTACGCTCACGCTTCGTAACCATCCCAATATCAGACAACTTAGATACCAACGTCTGAGCCACAAACTCATGCTCCCGGATCTCCTTCTCATCAAAAGCAAAAACCTCCTGCTCATCAGCCTTAGCAGTCCCCGCCAATGCCATCGTATTCAACCTGCCCTTCCTAAAATTAAATAAAACCTCCGGCGTCAAACCACAAAAACCACTATCACCACTCACCCACGCATAAGGAAAAAAAGCCTTCTCCTTGGTATTCAACTTCTCCAAAATGCAAGCAACCCCACCACCTGAAATCTTCCCCCTCTCAGTAGCCACAGGCACAGACTTATCAATCTCACCTTTAATAATCGCCTGATTAATCTCAGAAAAAACCTGGGCAAAGCCACCCACACTCAGATCATCCCAATCCACATCCAACCCACCAGAACAACCAGGAACCCTATCTAAAACCCTCACAGAACTAGGCACCTTCCACGGCTTCGCGTCACTAAGCGCAAAGTCATTCACATAAAAAGCCACACCATCACCAGGCTGAGGGCAACTCTCCTGCGCAGTAAAAGGACCCTCACCATACAGCACCTTTCCATCCGCCTTCTTCAGCAGAGCAAACTCTCTCGCTACTTCATTCATCAACCACAGAATAAACCGCATCACACCCCTATCACCAAGCACAAAATCAATCCCTCCAAACTCTAAAAAACAAACCACCCACCCAAAAAATCAACCCCTAAAAAACAATAACTAGTTGATCATCACAAAATCCATGCTAAATAAATAACACTGTTCTTAACAAGAGCAGCCGAAAATAAAATTTTCACCCATCAAATGGGGGCGTTTTGGTTTCGACTGGATGTTGGAGGGAAAAGTAGCATGTAGAGGTTGATCGGTTGGCCTCTTAAAAAAGCCGTTCAAAAAAATAATTGCAGACTCTAACGAGCTAGCACTTGCTGCTTAATTGACAGCGACGCCGCCGCCTGATCGTTCACGTAGGGCCGCCGCGCAAAATTAGTGAACTGGCTATGAATCCGGGCTTCCGGGATGATTAGTAAGACTAAACAGGAAAATCGAGCGAGAGTCAGTGGTTAGCAAGCGTCCTCTCCTCTAAAAAAAAGTTGCTAACTAAACATGTAGAAACTTACTTAGAAGACATTTAGGACAGGGGTTCAACTCCCCTCGCCTCCACCAATTTTTAAGCCGTTATGAACCAATCAATAAATTCATAACGGCTTTTTAATTTCTAATCCCTCCTCACTCTCTAAAAATCATAAATTAGAAATCCACACACACCCATAAGGCGCCAGTTCTATATGAGTATCATCCTGAGCCTTATACCTTTTACCACTCAACACATCTGTCCAAGTCTCTGTCGCTATCAGATTCAACTCAACCAGAGCTATACTCTGTGACTTGTCAGAAATATTATGCACAGCAAATATAGACTGAGACCTGCTCAAGCTCTCTCTCCAAAAACCAACAATCTGATCCCCTAAATGCAATGTATATTGAGTAGCATTCGGATGAAATGCTTCCTGTTCCTTTCGGATTTTAATTCTACGCCGTAACTCATCAAAAAGAACCTTATGATGAAGCGCATCATCCCCAAGAGCAGATGATAGCTCCTCAGCATCCCATTTATAGCGGTTTATAGCACGCGCCTCCCCTGTATTTGCCATCCCCTGTGTATTATTCTCCGTGCCCAAAAGACTATGAATATAAAACGCAGGTAAACCCTCTAATGCCAACATAATCGTATGCGCAGCAATAAAACGCTCGCCATTCAAATCATCTTTCCCAGACTGAATCGTCCCAGCCATCGCACTATATAATGAAATATTAGCCTCATAAGGAGTCAAATCCCCCTCCGGTGTTCGCCGCATAGAAATCTCCCCACCAAACGATCGCAACGTACCAATAAGATCATCCCGCTCCCTCTCAGACAGAAGACCCTCAGCAGGTCGTAACCCTATCCCATCATGAGACGCTATGAAATTTAAATACGCCCTTCCCCGCCGCGCTGGCGGCATTGAAACTATCCACTTCGTCAGATGCTTTGCATCACCACTAAGCATCGTATGCAGTAACAACGGTGGTAAAGAAAAATTATAAATCAAATGAGCTTCATTCCCATTACCAAAATAACTCAAGTTCTCCTTATTCGGAACATTCGTCTCAGTAATGAGAATAGCAGATGGTTCCAAGCTCTCCACGATCAACCTTAACAACTTTATAACCTCATGAGTCTCATTCCTATGAATACAGTTCGTCCCATCCTCTTTCCACAGAAAAGCTACCGCATCTAAACGAAATATAGATATACCCTTATCCAAATAAAACTGAATAATCCGAATAAACTCTAACAAAACCTCAGGATTCGCATAGTTCAAATCAACCTGATCAGCACTGAAAGTACACCACACCTGCTTCTCTCCAGAAACCGTCTCCACAGATGTCAACAATGGTGAACTTCGCGGCCGCACAACCTTAGTAAGATCCTCAAAATCAGATCCATCAATAAAATAATCCTTCCCAGGTGACTTCTCTAACAAATAATTTTTAAACCACTCAGACTCCCTAGAACAATGATTAAGAACAAGGTCAGCCATAATGTTGAAATGCTTAATAATAGGCTCAATATCGGACCAATCTCCATGATCATCATTAATCTCCATGTAATCGATTACTGAAAAACCCTCATCAGAACTTGCCGGATTAAATGGCAAAATATGAACATTATTAACGTAAGGCTTTAACTCACGCTTCAAAAAATCATACAGAGTCCTCAGCGGTGCCTCATCCACCCTCCTCACAGAATCAGCATAAGTTATCAACATAACATCCTTCTCATCCCACTTATTAAGTTCAGGACTTGACTCAATAGCCCTCCTCGCCAAAGGCACAGTCTTGAAAATCTGCTCCGTAATCGCTTTCGCCTCAGACTCTCCATATATATTACGCACCCTCTCCGCCACCCCCTGCCTTACCTGCATCACCTTCGGATGAGTCATTATATCATAGCTAGATTGTGTTCCAAACTCAGCTCTATCTCCTTCCACTGCATCAAGTAACATATCCATAATATCCGGAACTGCAGATATCACACGTTTCCAACCCGGCATAAACGGGGTCTCCATCGACAACTCAGGATTCAAGAAATCATTACCCGCCTGCATTATATTCTCTGCAAACACCTCAATCGCATGCCCCTCAGTATGCATATCATAGTTCAACCCATTTATCGCAGCATCACTCTGGTAGCTATCCACTAAATCCAATGCTATTCGATAATAAGTAGCCTTTATCGTCCTAATCCTCTCCTGTGTAAACACCTCCCCCTGAGTAGCCATCTTACGTATGAGCGACTTCGTAATATCCAAACTCATCTTTGATAATCCCTTCGTCTTATCACCCAAAGATAAATCCTGATGCTTGTGGTCATAAGTCTCAGCTATATCCACCTGACAAATCTGATTCGTTGCATAATTACGCTGCATCTCAGACAATGTACCCATCTCAAGCCCCCAATCAGATGGTATCCGGATATCCTCTATAACATCACGAGATAAAGAAAACTCTCCAGCCAAAGGATACCGAAAACTATCCATGAAATCCAAATACTCATTCGGCCCACAAATCTTCTTCAACGCCCTCAACAACGGAGTCACCAGTAAACGACAAGCCCGCCCATTCATTGCATTATTAGCTATCCTCGCATAATAACCCTTACAGAACTTATAACTCAAATTAGGATTAGCTACCGGATAAATAAGCCTAGCCAATAAATCACGCTCATAAGTAAGAATATCACAGTCATGAATAGCCACAGTATCCACCTTCCCAGAGGCCAAAATATAACCAAACATATACCATACATTCCTCCCCTTACCCGCCTGCTGAGGAGCCAAACCCTTCTCATGGAGTAACTTATCTATCCTCCTAAGACGCGGCCCATCATTCCATAAAACATCCGGATTCTGTGGTAAACGCTCAAAAAACTTGAGCGCCTTCTTAAACTGAGACTCATCAGCCATATCAAGCCCCACCACTACCTGATCCAAATACGGCACTTTAGAAATCTCATCCACAATAGAACTCAAAGCAGGCCCCTCTAACTCAGAATAAAGCGAAGGAAGAATAAGCCCCATAGGCTTCTTCTTTCTGAACTCCAGCAGCTCCTCCTCTAAATCCTCCAGCGGCCTATTATTCAGTTGATGAAGCGTCGTAATCGTGCCGAATTGATGAAAGTCTCCCATAGTAATAAATAATAGTTAAAATGTTTAATGTGATGTTAAAAGATCAAGAACAGAATCATTCCACCCTCTAGAAGATAGATCAGAAGCATAAATAATATGACCTCCATCAGGCTTAATCCTAGGCCCACCCTCATGAGGAATCACTATACCTATATCTGCCTCCTCAAGCATAGACTTATCGTTAGCACTGTCACCTAAAGCTACAGTAACCCAGTCTAAATCCGGACTTTGTTTCTCATAGAGCCCCTTAACTACCCTTAGTCCATCAGCCTTATCTGACGGCCCCATCAAATGAACAAACTTCCCACCACGCAATGTCCGTATCTCATACTCAGACATCTCAGCCTTAAATTTCAACCACCGCTCCTCAGTATCATTCCAAAGGATCGGCTCAGATACATGACGGCGTTTAGCCAAACTCGCCGCATCTATGCTAAGCCCCGTCATATCAGATAACTTCTGACTGCTCCAATCACTAAACCCCTCAAAATCATACTCATTCTCATCCCTAAGTCTATGAGCCTGCTCCAAGATAAAGCCTCGGGATAATCCAGTAATCAAATGCATAGACCCTTGCTCATCGTGCCAATTCTCACCACCCGCACTCATACAATAAGCAGTAAGCTCAGAGCCCGCAGGCACAGAAACCACACCACCATTTTCCGCTATCATTGGAGTCTTCAAATTTAATTCATGCGCCAAAAACTCACACTCACTTAATGTTTTACTCGAATTAAATACCAATGGCACCCCTAAATCCTTAATCCTCTCCACAGCATCTATAGCCAACCTATACTCATACTTCTCATCTATAAAACTAGCATCGAGGTCTGTTATGATAAGAAATTTTTTCATTGTAGTGTAGTAGATGAATCAGAATATTGATTTCTAACAATATGATGATCACGATCAAGTTCAAGTAAACAATCAACACGCCCCGGCATTTCTTCAAACATCCAGCGCGTCAGCCGCTCATAATGCATAATAAAACGCTTAATCTGTCCATCATCCATCAGCTTACTACACTTCTCATCCAGCACCTTAGCTCGCAACTTCTCCTCCTGAACACTCCTCCATTCATACACACTTTCAAAATCAGGTGCTTTCAACATCACCAACTTATCCAAAAGACCAAACAGCTCCCTGTATTCAACAGCCAGCTTCTGATTGCAAAAAGCACGCCATTCACCACTAGTATCCTCAGTCTCCTCAAGCATATTACATGGAATAACAAGATCCTCCTCAGACTGAGCCTCAGCCCCCACACACCAACCCTCAAATAAAATCACATCAACCCGCTCATCGTAAATCAACCAGTCACTCTCAGGAGCCCTATCATCAATAGACTTATCAAATACAGGTAAACTAACAGACTTCCCACACTTCATAGCCTCCAAGAGACCCACACCAAAAGCCACATCATGAGTCCCCGGTACTCCCCTCGTCACTAACAAAGGATGAACTTCTTCAGCCAGAGCCTCACGCTCAGACTTCATAAGATATATATCATCAATCGATAATACAGCACAACGCAACTGATGACTATGATGTAGAGCCAATTGAAGCACCTCACACATAGTAGATTTACCCGTCCCCTGTGCACCATTCACCCCAACCAAAAGTGGACTACCACCACTATCCTCTGCCCATTCTACTATCCTATTCGCCAAAGGAATATAATAATCAACGGCTAACTTCCCAAAGTCAGCAGGAAGCAATTCACGTTCGAGAAATAATCTTAGCCAATCAGGTAATAGGTTCATTAAGAGTGAGTTTGTATATCAAAATGCACATCTGTAAACGTCAGACGCTAAATACATAGAAATACCAAAGCACACACCATGCCAAAATAAACAAAAAAACACCCCAAATCTATAACCCCATCACTACAAAAGAGACGGATAACAAATCATAAAAATCTAGATCTGAAATCCGTCCAATAAAAAAATGCCCTCGCCCTATGGTTTAGTAACTCTCACTCGGAAAAACATCTGAACCTTCTGAGGCCCCGTAACAGTAGCCTCTACAGCCACCGTTTCATAACCAGCCTCTGGACCAGCAATTACCGATTTCTCTATCATATCAACCGTATTAGCTCCATCAGTAGAAAAACCATCTCCCCCAAACCATCCAATGAGCTTGTTAGACCACTGATATATATCCGTAACACCCCTCCGGTCAATAGGCCTTAAATGAGTAAATTCAAAAACACTAGATCCAGTTTTCACAGGATTTAGGATCTGTCGCTGATCACCAGCAAAATACCACTCTAAACCATTAGACACACCATCATTATCATCGTCTCCACTAAAACCACCATTTATTCCATTTGCGCCAGCCCATATGTCAAAAGGTGTATCCATATCTAACAGTGTCTTCATCTCGCCAGCCATAGAATCACCTATCAAATAATAAGATCCAGCATTCCTATTCCAGTGAAACCCTTCATCCCTTGGTGAATCCGCAACGGGAAAATTAAATAGCTTCGTATCAACCACTCCCACATTATCCCTAAAATCCGGGTAATCACCAAAGTTCTTCATCTGTAACTGCGCTAACTCAATTTGAGTGAAATTTCCATTATCAACCATTCCCGAAGTAGCGATTACAAAAGGTAATTTCGGAGCACCTAATGACAACCTCACATCCTTAATAAACTTCTCCATATTAGATTCATACTCAGCTGAAAATGCCTGAGTCACCCTATCATTCCACCCCTGATGCCAACCAAAGCCCACTAACTCACAACCATCGGCTGGATTATAACCCGGAAAATCATTCGCTATATTAGACCCCGCTTCCACTATAAGATCTAACATCTGCTTGTAGTAAAAACCCTGGTCTCCCTCAGAAACTGGAGTGTCACGGTTCCATCCAGCACTCGGAGGACGGAAATCTGCACCCAGACTCTTACCACCCCATGCTACTTTTATAATTAATACCTTCTCATTATAATGATCAGCCATCGCATGACCAAACTGTAATTCCGGCCCTATCCTAGCAGGGTTAGATCCAAAACCAGTCGATACACCGCCTTTCACCAAGTCAGTTCCCTGTCGCTTAAACCATATCCACGCATCATCACGCACCCTCCATGAACCTCCAGTCTTCAGATGACCATAGGTCGCAGTATCATTAGCATAAATAGTCTCTAATGTCCCAGGAGTCCCTAGTGGTAACATCTCACCCTGTCCCTCAGTGTTAGATTGACCAGCTAGTATGAAAATTTTCATCTTATTATTGCTGCTGGTAGGCGTCTTGAAAGACCAAACATCTCCAGTCATAGTTCCCTGACCATTCACTTGGTCAACACGCCAATAATAAGTAGTTCCAGCCGTAAGCGCCCCTATGCTCATCGTATTCCCAGCCACACTACCCTTAAACTCCGTATTATCAGGTGTCGGGTCTGTTCCAAAATAGACCTGACTACTAGATGCTGTTGCAGATGCTCCTTTTTCCCACTTCAATACTCCTGCATTGGTCGCAACCAAAGGCATTCCATCATAAGGCATTGGCCTAAATGCCTTAGCCGGTGAACCCACCTGAAAACTCCAAACCACTCCAGTAGTCACACCATCACCATTTACCTCGTCAACTCGCCAGAAATAGGTCCCATTGCCTAAACTCCCCGGATTAAAAGTATTACCTGTCTGGTTCCCCCTGAACTCACTATTGTCAGGAGACGGATCAGTCCCAAAATATACATTACGGGTAGTTCCATCAACTCCCGCAGTCCAACTCAGAGTTACATTAGAGGGCAAACCCAATAAATTGGTAGCAGGCGTAGGATTAGAAGCTTGCCCCGGAGGAACCACGCCACTCGTATCCTCTATAATCTGAAATCCACTTGGTCCAATATGATTAAAGCCATTCCCCCACACTTGTAACGAGAGATTACTGCTTCTTAACTTAGTAAAAACTATATAATTTCCAGGAGTAGTATCGTTAGTAATTTCAATAAAATTACTAAATCTACCCGCTGGAAGAGTAAAACCCTGCTCTACTCCATCATTAACTACTATTTTACCCTTACCGTCTGCAAACTGATCTCTATTAGCTCCTATATAAACTACTAACGTATAAAGATTGTAGGGTATATTGGTCACATCCATATCAAACTTATTTGAACCATCACCAGGATCTTCAGTAGCATTACAGTGACCATCCATCAGATCTCCATTACCATTATCTGGCACCGGCGGTGTATGAGCTATATCACTCCGATAAGGCCCACCATTCCGCAAATCATTCAGAATCATCGTAGCTGCATTACCCTGAACACTCGTGATCGTCACCGGTGCCTGAGGTGCTATTGGACTCCAGGGAGTCAAATAGTTATTCCAGCCACTAGTATTAAAAGCCCCAACCCCAGCAGATTCATTAGCCTCAAGTGTCACCTTGTCCCGATCCGCTACTGGCAAATTACTATAAGCGTAAAAGCTCACACTAATCTTATCCTGAGCACCTGAAACTAGATAACTCAGCAGAAAAGCACTAAGAACAAATAAGGTTTTCTTCATTCTATCTAAGGGATTTATGAAATACATAACAACTTAATTAACCTAAAATTTGCATCTATCAAGTATATTCATCAAATAATAAATAGTACTCATCAAAATCTAGACCTAAAATAGATCAAATCTAGTATACCATAAAACAAAACAAAGAACACATAATGCCTACCTATTGCGCGCTTTCCAGCAAGGAACACCTGAGAGAATCATGACATATTCATCACTGAAATCCTATTCATCCCAGAACAGCGATAAGGTCGTTATAAAATAAATCTCAGCCCCAGAGAAAACATCAAAAGCACTACTCTCCATATCCCTATATCAAATCATCAAAATAAACCCCCAAAGCCGAAACCAATCACTCTATTCGGCACTTTTACGAACCATCTTCTCGTATAGCTCCTTATCTAACTCCTCAAGTTCGATGATTCCATTAAGTAAACTAGTAGAAACCCAACCTACCCAGCTCCGGTTCACACCCACCCCTCGCGACGGCGCCAAACTATAATGCTCCTGTTTCCAGCCAGCACCCCTTAAATCATAATCCCTGCCCGGCATCGCAAGCATAGACTTAGTATTGTGCAGTAAAATCATCGCAACATCATAATAATGCCTATCTCCCGTCTTCAAATAAAGCTCAGCAAACTCATCCACATCATAAGCCATATACTGATCCACTAAACTATGCCCAGTCGCTATCAACTGTAACCCAACAGTGCTAACTCCCTTTTTCCAGTCCAGATCCTTATCGTCAACATCCTCAGGCATCGGAACATCCCAAATATAAATCCAAGTCTCAGCAAAATGAGCAGCAACCTTCGCCCTAGTCAACCACTTCTTATCACCCGTATGCGCATACAATGCCAAATAAGCTTCTAATGAAATAGTACCCGCCTCCTTATCAATCACATCAGGATTATCAGAAGTGCCACCCACAAATATCCCCCTCGAATGAGAATTCCTCCAACAAAAATCTCCAGCCCTCATAGCAGCAACACCATATTTCTTCTCACCCGTAAGTCGCTCCAATAAAACCAAAAAACCAATCACATTATAACTAGAATGCGGAGACCCATCCAGCACCTTGCCAGTCTTATGCTCCCACACCCTCGGAAAACCACCCTCCTCAGATTGCTGTGGTATCAACCAGTCAGCAAATGATCGAGACCAAGCCACCCACGCATCACGCTTCACACCATACTTCTTCTCCCGCTGCACAGACTTAAGTAGTTCCTTATGTCCATCAGTAAGCGAGCGTAAATAAACCCTCCCCTTTTTAGTAAATGGTGCACCACCAGCAGATATTCCCTCACCCTCAGGTGGAGACATCCCTAACTTTAAAAAAGATCGTATCGCAGACTCACCCAGCACCTTATACTTACTCTCACCCTGACTCCCCTCACGTCGAGCACTCTCTAACAAATAACCAGCTCCCTCCAGCGCCCGGCCCGCAAACCCCATACGTGAATTAAACCAAGCATTCTTCCCATCCTTCTTTAGAGCAGACACCCCCATCTGTAAGCCCGTTGCACCTTTTCTCGTCCATGTCATCTCAGCCAAAACAGCAGTTACATGCCGCCTAACAGAATCAATATCATGATAGGCTACCTGAGGCTTCAGTCTCTCCCAAGCCCAGCGCCAAGCATTAGAATAATAATCAGCAAAATTCTCATCAAAACTAACCCTGAATGAAACCTCATAACTCTGCTTGTTTCCCTTATCTACAGCATGATAACGCCTCGACCACTCCTTCAATTGACCATGAGGATACGTTCTTCCCTTATAGGTTATACCCCCCTCAGAACCCGGAAACCAATAACCAAATGACGATTTACCATCTATAAAATCAACTCCCACAGCGCCAAACAATAACCCATCAGACACTACCACATTAGACTTCGGCGCCTTCGAATCCATACCTATCGTCCGCCCATCAGGCTTCGTATTTAGAACGGTTATAGACATCCCACCTCCAAATCGCCCACCTATCATAGGTGCAGGTAACCTATCCTCCCTTATACGTATATAATCTGTGCAATCACTGCCACCTATTGCAGCCTTCGTTAAACTCCCCGTTCCACCATATATCATCCCAGGCGCAAAAAGCTCCACAGAATCACGGGATGCCTTAGCATGTGATAAAAGCGTAACTCCACTCATAAAACCATGCAGCTTATTAACTCCCAAACCCTCAATAACTTCCAACTTACGAGCTAGCTTCAAACACCCCCCATCAACCTTCCAATGGTCAACAACCTCAAAACGAGCTTCCTCATATCTCATCAAACTCCTTCCCACATACCCATCTCCCACAACCTCCAAAACATCATACCCAGAACGCAACCTACCAGAAACTTTATCCCCCACAAATACCTCAATAGAAATCGGCTCAGGATTAGCAAAAAGAAACTTACCATTCCGCTCAAGAATAAGCCCCCATTTACCTCCCTCACCTTTACCAAAAAAAGGAACAACCTCACCCTTCATCACAGGCAAACTCTGCCGAGCCTGACTTGTATCAAAAGAAAATAAAAAGAGGCAAATAAATAGCTTAACCAATATCAATACAGGGTAGCCCCTCAAACATAAATGATGAACTTGTAAACTCATACCCTATCTATACTTTGTTTATAAAATATCTGCCTCCTATTAAGAAAAACTAATCTTCAATCTCCTGTATCCATATATTACGGAACTTCACAGGATTACCGTGATCCTGCATCTTCAAGAACCCCTTGTCATCATGCTTCTTATATTCAGCTGCAGAATGAGGCCCTCTCCAGCCCGTAGCTCCCGTTAACTCAACATTATCATGAATCACGATCCCATTGTGCACCACATGAAACTTAGCTCGCCTGGTTACCTCACCTTTTTCATTAAACTTCGGTCGGTGAAAAGTAATGTCATATGTCTGCCACTCTCCAGGCTTGCGACTAGCATTCACAAGCGGAACGGCACGGCCATAAAGTGCACCACACTGACCATCAGGATAAGTCACATTGTTATAACTATCAAGAACCTGAACCTCATACTGACCCATCAAAAACACACCACTATTACCACGGCCCTGCCCCTCTCCCTTCACATCCTTAGGTGTCGCAAATTCTATATGCAAACGACAAGAACCAAACTTCTCTTTACTCTGAATATAACCAGCCCTTCGAACTGACTCCATAGCTCCATCTACAAGCTTCCATTTAGTCTGACCACCTTTCCTATCTGTCCAGTTCTTAAACGTTGCCTCCGTACCATCAAAAAGTATCTTTGCATTCGCAGGTGCCTTCGCAGCCTCAGCATCATAAGCCTTAGGCGTCACCACCTTAGGCTGTGGCTGCTTAGCTGGATCAGTCTCATGAACCTTGATCCCATCAATGAACATATACTCTACCTTCTTACCATTCTCCTCACGTATCTCTTTTGTCACAACAGGATTAGCTGATACAGATAGAGTTAAACTACCTGCAAATGCCATCATTGCCGATGTATATAATGTCTTTTTTTTCATAATTCTTATTTGTATTGATTGAGTCATATTCTCTCAGACAACTAAAATGACAGAATGACCTCATAATTAAAGTTAATTGTGAACTCCAGTTAAGCCCCTCATAAATTCTCTATACGATAATCAAATTATCACTCTATCAAGCTCCATACCTGCATACAAACCATAACCAGAAAACATGAAACACCAACCTACAAAAAAAATTGGCATCAACACTTATTTATGTCATAAACCACAAATGTGTTTAAATGCTTTAAAAAAAATCACTCATAAATCAGCTTACTTAGCGCTCCTCACCCTATCAGTGTTTCAATTCACTCATGCAGCCAATCCTGACTTAACAGCCACAGGCATCATCAATCAATTGAAAAACGATACCGAAGAAACATTCTTCCCTCGCTACATCGACACCTTCAACCTCGGCCCCACTGGCCTCCGCGGATGGTTCCCTCTAGAAGACACTGATAACCCTGGAGCAAACAGACACTCACACATCAGCCGCCAAATCCTAGTTACCCATGTCGGAGACAACACTCCCGCCGCCACTATATTTCAAGTAGATGACGTTATCCTTGGCGTATCTTGGGGAAATAATACGAGCGTCACTAACTTTACCAAAGACGCCAGAGTCTCCTTCGGTGAAGCCATCGGAGAAGCAGAAAAAAACGCTAATGGAGGCATCCTCAGAATCAAACGCTGGCGTGCAGGTAACACCTCTACTGTCCAGCTCACTCTCCCCATCATGGGCGAATACGCTACAACCGCACCATACAACTGCCCAAAGTCTGCAAACATCCTCCAAAAAGCATACAATATCATCGATGCCCTACCCGCTAGAAACGGATGGACCGGAGCCATCGAAGGACTCGCCATGCTTTCCACTGGCGAAAATCGCTTTAATGAAAAAATCAAAGCAATAGCATCCATCATCTCCCAAGAACAAATAGCTTTAGAAGACGGATTCTCTACATGGGATGCCGCCTATGAACTCCTTTTCCTCTCAGAATACTATCTCATCACATCGGACGCAGCCGTTCTTCCCGCCATCAAGCGCTACACCACAGCTCTCAGTAATGCACAAGGAATCAACGGAACATACGGCCACAACAGTTCACTTCCAAACGACGACGGCTCCCCAAACGGACCAGTCCCATGGTACGGACCGATGAACAATGCCGGCATAATTGCAAACTTGTCACTAGTCGTCAGCAAAAAAGCTATCGAAGCCAGCGGCGAAACCGTCAACAAAATAGTCACAGACGCCATCAAAAGAGGTAACGACTTTTTCCGCTCCTACGTTAACAAAGGAAGCATCCCATACGGTGAACATGAACCCCATCACGGGCGCGACAACAACGGCAAGCAAGGCTCTGCTGCCGTGTTCTATGCCCTCCTTGGAAACCAAAAAGAAGCCCAAGAAGCATACGCCAGATGGTGCATATCTACATTTATTTACGAAGAAAAAGGACACACCGGCTTCGCATTCAGCTACATCTGGACCATGCTCGGCGCCCATACCGCTGGCGATGCCGCAGGATCAAGTTACTTCAATGAAGTCAAATGGAATAGAGACATATCACGCAGACCAGATGGATCATTCTCCTATGATGAAGTCGAAAATGAACAACTAGCAGATCACACTCCAGCCGATGGCAGCCTAAACTACTGGGAAAAACTTCGCTACTACGACCTAGACGCCACAGCTATGTTCATTCTCCAATATGCCGCCCCTAAGAAAAAACTCCTCATCACAGGAAGAAATGGCTTTAACGGATCTACAATAGACGCCAACAAAATCGCAAACTCACTTTGGGCTGCTACTTCCCCATACCTCATGGAATCCGCAACCACAACAGAACTTCTAGACCATCTTAATGACTTCGATCCCTTGGTCCGCCAAGGAGCCGCCGCAGAATTAGGTGAGAGAACTTCAGAGCATCTCACCATTAAAGACTCTCTTATCAGCATGTCAAAAAACATGAACGACACCAATGCCCGTGCCGGCGCATGTTCAGCACTTGCTTTCATCGGTCGTAACGATGCCGCAGCAGCTCTAGGAGAACGCCTTCAAGACCAAGACCCATGGGTAAGAACAATGGCAGCAAAAGCCCTATCCACTATGGCTAAAGAAGGACATACCCAGCAAGCAAGCTCCCAAATATCAGCCCTTGCTAACGCCCTCATCAATAACATCCCAGCCAACGGCCAACCCCTCACAAACGACCCCCTTCAGTTCTCTAACGCAAAAATCGCCGAAACCCTATTCGCCACCATCGAATTCCGTGACGATATTAAAGCACTGCCTAAAAACATCTACCACCAAGCACTTAAAACAGCACTGCAATTACCAGCGGGCGGACAACTTTATAAAATCGCACCCTTCATCAGAAATCAATTAACCCTAGCAGACACAAAACAAATCGCCCCAGACCTAGTCAAAGTAATTAAAAATAGAACATCTTCAGATCAATTCTTCAGCGTTCATATTCGTAGAGCAGGTCTAGCAGCTCTGGCAAAATACCGCATTGAAGAAGGCATCCCACTCGCTCTTCTCCTTCAAGAACAAACCTGGGACTTAATGACAGATAACCCATTCACATTCGATGAAAACTCTCCATACTTCGAATTAGACAACTACATAGAACCTATAGCCATCCTCAGAGATCAATACGGCACTTCAGCTAAAGACACCATTCCCACTCTAGAAAAATGGCTAGCAGTCGATAACTTCGACCTCGCAGACAATGAAATAAATTCTGTCAAAACTCACATCAATGCCGCCCTTGCAGTCCTCAGAGGTAACTCGCCTTCTCCAAATCTAGAATTCTTCAAAACAGTCTCCATCCAGTCAATCATTCCTACAGGAGCAAACTCAGCTAAACTAACCGCGCAATCAAACGATCTTGACGCCGGCTCACACCGCTACATTTGGAAAAAAATCAACGGCCCAGGAAATATCACTTTCTCATCAAACAATAACCCCAACAGCAAAATCACAACGGCTCAATTCAGCAAACCTGGAACCTACACCATCGAAGTAGGCGTAGTAGACAATGATATCCTTAACAAATCCGTATGGACTGATACGCAGCTCGGATACATAGACTTCAAAACCTATGAAAGCAACATAGGCATGGTCAAATCAGCCCCAAAAACCATTACCTTCAACACTTCTGCATATCAGTCATGGGCTACAGACCCCACTCTAGGACTCACCTCAGGCATCAATGATGGGTTCCAGCAAGACCCTGATGGAGACGGCGTTCCAAATCTCATCGAATTCGCTACCGGAAACTCCCCTATAAGCCCTTCAAACCAAATCCTAACATTCTCTGTAGTAGACTCAACTACCGCTTCAGTAGAATTCAAAAGAAACCCAGAAGCCGTATCTAACGACTTCTCCATCATACTAGAACACAGCAACGATTTAGAAAGCTGGAGCCAAATACCCATCCCACCAACAACCCTTGAACCAGTCGAAATCACAACCGGAACCAGCATTGACACTATCAAAGTATCCATACCCCATAACGGCATAAAGAGCTTCGCCAGATTAAGAGTCACATCTAACAATATATCATCTAACTAAAAAAAACCTAATAACAGCACAAAAATACTAGTCGTTCTGGGACCTCTTTAAACACCGCCCACGTGGCTCATCCCCCTGGTGTAGCACAACATCCGAATGCAGAAATCGTGCAGCCTCTGCACTATCTCTCACCTTAACCGCACTACGCGCTAACATCCCCACTTCAAAATCCCTCAGCACACAGCCCCTCAACCCCCTCTCCCTCCACTCTACCCCTGGAGCACACCCCTTAGTTATCCCACGTGCCAAAGCCAATGCATCCAACAGCGCCTGATTCGCACCCTGCCCCTTAAATGGACTCATCGGGTGCGCAGCATCACCAATAAGCGTCACATCACCACCACTCTCTAACATCTCAGGATCCAATAGCTCCCTATCATAAACAGGATATCCAGTTATATCATCAGGATGAGTTGCTACCATAATAGCAGGAACCGGATCATGCCACCTAGTCCTCCGGCAAGCCTCCTCTCGTAGCGCTTCAGCACCCTCAGAACTCAGAGCCTTAGCATCTTCCTCAGACATTGGAAAACTCAACTGCCACATCACAGAATCAGCATCATAAGGCATCATATAAATCCTCTCATGCCCATTCACCGTCTGAAATACTGTGGCTGAATCTAATAAATCACTCTCCACGCCAACTAAACGCTCTAAAGGACATATCCCTAAAATAACTATACAACCAAGATATTTCAGTGGAGACACCTCCTCACCTATCAGACCCCTCCTCACCACACTACGTATCCCATCAGCACCAACCAGTAAATCAGCATCAAAATGCTTCACCTCACCACCCACCTCGAAACGTAAATTCATCCCACCACTCTCCAATCTCTCATACCCTAAAAACTGATGCCCCCACTTCACCTCGTCATGCCCTCCTAACTGCTCTAAAACAGACATACGCAAAGACTGCCTCGCTATATGAACATTCGTCCTCTTTGGAGGACTCTTGTCATTCGATCTTAACCATTTTCTTATTCCCCACTCACCTATCACATTCCCATCAGTCGTATGCACAATATGACGCGTAGAAATAACTCCACCCTCTAAAGAATACACACCCAAGCCCTCTATTGCCTTACTAGCCTGCTGCAATGTCAGCCCATAACCCTGCGACCGTGCAGCAAACCCCTCATCTCGCTCAAATAATCGAAACGGTATTCCGCGGTGAAAACACGCAACAGCCAAAGCCATCCCCCCTATACCCCCACCAATTATGGCCACCATTGGATACATAGCACTATCCACCTCAGGATAACTTTCTGCACGCCTTAACCCAGATCCATCACAGCTCATACATGGATCCATATGCAGAAGCGGTGGGTTCGGAGCCACAGCACACTCATCCTCACTATTTTCAAATGCCACCATCGCTCGCTCATAACGGACCCTAACCTTCTTTGACAGCCCCCTACTCTTCCGCCCCTGCCCACGACAATCCAGACAGGTCGACCAATATACTTTTTCAGCGTTATACTCTTCCTCCACTTCAGTTTAGTATCATATATAAAACCCAACTACACACTAATAACCAACATGATAGAGCTGGTAGGCTCACTAGGGATCGAACCTAGATCTACGGTTCCGGAAACCGTCGTTCTATCCATTGAACTATGAACCCATTATTAGCGTTGCGCTGTCACAAAGAACCTTTAGCACTAATGTTTAGATTTTGCCACCTTAGAAACAAATTTATTCATCTCCTCCTCCCTCGCCTCTATACACTCAACAAGTTTCAACTGTGTTCGGCATCGCACCAAGTTATGATCATCATACTCAGTCTTAAAATAAACATCTCCCTCAAGGTAATCCGTTAAAAATCGAATCCCCACCTCCAACGTCATCAACTTACCTCCAGTAACCAAATTATCTATCTCCAATGGCGTCAAACAATCACATCCATCAATATAACCCTCAGCAATAGCCTCAAACATAGACATCCGCATCTCTACCTTACTCAAATCCTTCTCATCCTCCTCAGCAGGTGAGGTCGCTGTCCTTACCAAATCACCAAAATCATACAACGACAACCCAGGCATCACTGTATCCAGATCAATCACACAGACAGCCTCATCCGTCTCAGAATCCATCATCACATTATTAAGCTTAGTATCATTATGCGTCACTCGCATAGGAAGCTTCCCAGCTTGAGCCAACTTCACCAAATGATTACACAACCCCTCTCGCTTCCTAATAAAATCAACCTCAGCTGAAACATTACTCAACCTACCCTGCGGATCCTCACTCACCACCTCCATCAACCTCGCATAACGCTTCGGCGTATTATGAAAGTCAGGAATCGTCTCCGTCACCTCCTCAATAGGTAAATCCTCTACCAAGTCCTGAAAAGAACCAAACGCCTTTGCCGCCTGATACGCCTGCCTACTATTTTCCACCACATCATAAGTATGGCAGTTCTCTATATAATTGTAACAACGCCACACCCCACCATCCCCATCATAAGCAAATGATCTCCCACCTCTAGCCGGATATATATTCAACGTCTGACCACCCAAGTCCTTCTTAACACGTAATACCTTCCAGTTAATATGACGCGTCACCGCCTCCACATTTCGCATCACCTGTAACGGATCCTTAAAAACATACTCATTTATCCGCTGTAAAATATAACGTGAACGCTTTCCACTCTTAGACTCATACACAGCCATATACGTATTATTAATATGACCACTGTTAATCTCTATCCCCTCAACAAATTCACCAGCAATAGCAAATTCATGGCTGATTGCCTTTATCATCTCTTGGTTCTGTTCACTGGGATAGGTCATAGATTCTTTAGTTAAATAAATTCGCTTAAAAGCAGTTAAAAATTTTGTTTAGATATATGAACTAACATACAAAATCCAATAGGCAAACCGGAAATTGACTAATAATCTAACACCTATCTAAAAACACTCTACCCCAATGTCCCTATCTGATAAATAACCATCGTCCCACCCTTTTCCAACTCCACCTCCTGACGCTTCACTTTACTACCTAACAGCTGCTCCATCATCCGTATCTCCTGAGTGATCAAATTAGGATACTTCGCAAAAAGATCATCAAACGGGTTGTGATACTCCTCTATCCGGAAACCATAATCCACATCATATTTACAACGACTAAAACAACCAGACTTATCCCTTAAATCAGCCAACCTCGTCGCCTTCTCCACCAAGGACTTACCCTTATTTATAGCAACCGCCCACTCATCTCTCTGCTTCTCAAAATGATGAAAAAAAATCTTCTCCGGAGAACTCTCACCAAAAAACTCCTGCATCCCCTCCAATACATTCAAAATCAACCCAGACCCAGGCTGCGGAAATAAACCATCACACTTAGACGTCAGCATATACAGCTTCTCTGGCCTCCCCACACCACCCCGAGGAACTCGCCATGTCTTAAGGTAACCCATCACCTCTAACTTCTGGCAGTGCTGCTTCACACCCATATAGCTCATCTCAAGCTCACGCGCTAAATCAGCCACAGCCACACCACGAGACTTCTTTATCGCCTCTATAATATTAAGTAACTGCGGCTTCGAAAGCTCTCTAAATGCCTCATCAAACATAGCCTATTAAGCAACAAAAATCACCCACTAATGCCTAAAATGCCTATGTCCCGTAAAGACCATCGCTATTCCAGCTGCATCAGCAGCCGCTATCACCTCTTCATCTCGTATAGAGCCACCAGGCTGAATGCAAGCCGTTGCTCCAGCTTTAATAGCCGCATCAAGACCATCAGCAAATGGGAACAAACCATCAGATGCCAAAACACTTCCCTCCAGCGAAAGCCCAGCCTCATCAGCCTTCCATACAGCCAGCTTAGATGAATCAACTCGACTCATCTGCCCAGCACCAATGCCCAATGTCCTATCAGCCTTAGCATACACAATCGCATTAGACTTCACGTGCTTCACTACTCTCCAAGCAAATCTCATCGCCCTCATCTCCTCCTCAGTTGGTGGACGCTTAGTCACCACCTTAGACTCTAAATCATCCAGACCCAATGCCGTATGATCCCTATCCATCACCATTATACCACCCGGAGCAGACTTCAATACAGGCTGCTGCTTCTCTATCGTATATTTCTCCACGTTCATCGTTATCAAACGCAAGTTTTTCTTCTTCTGCAAGATAGCTCTGGCCTCAGCCTCATACGAAGGCGCAATAATTACATCGGTAAAAATCTCACTAATAACACGCGCCAAGTTCTCAGATAAAGGCCTATTACAAACTATCACTCCTCCAAACGGAGCCTGAGTATCTGTCTCAAATGCATTGTTCCATGCCTTCCTCAAACACTCATCATCCTGACCTATCCCACACGGATTGGTGTGCTTCAAAATAGCCACTGTCGGCCGAGCAAAATCAAAAATTATATCTGCAGCCGCCTCTATATCTAATATATTCGTATAACTCAGCTCCTTACCCTGTAACTGACTAAAGCACTCATCAAAGTTCCCATACAAAGTCGCCGCCTGATGCGGATTATCTCCATAACGTAGATTACGCTCAAACGGTAAAGTCAAAGAAAGCGATGACCTGGAACACTCCGATGCCTGACTCAAATAATTATTGATCGCCCCATCATAAGTCGAAGTTCTAAGAAACACCTTTATCGCACAAGCCTCCCTAAGCTGAATCGTCGTATCTCCACCATTCGCTGACATCTCCTCTAATACTAGTGAATAATCATTCACATCCACCACAACAGTCACACTCTTATAATTCTTCGCTGCTGATCTAAGCATCGAAGGCCCTCCTATATCTATATTCTCAATAGCCTCTTCCAAAGTCACTCCTGCCTTAGCTATCGTATCTTCAAATGGATACAAATTCACCACCACCAAATCAATCTCAGGAATATCATTATCCTTAGCCTGCTGCTGATGATCCTCACTATCCCTCCGCTGTAACAAACCACCATGAACCTTCGGATGCAATGTCTTCACCCTACCATCAAAAAGCTCAGGTGCCTCAGTATAAGCAGAAACATCAATCACAGGCAAATCAGCCTCCCTTAATGCCTTAGCAGTCCCACCAGTCGAAAGTAACTCCACTCCCATCTCATGAAGCCCTGATGCGAAATCAACCAAACCGGTCTTATCTGATACTGAGAGTAATGCGCGCTTAATAGCCATAATAATGTGTATATAATTTAGTAATGATTGATAATTGAACTGTAACTCTTTGAACCCCCATAAAAATAATCTCTAATGAACAAGATCACCCTTCGAGACGATTCTTCGTAGACTGCAGAGTCAGAATGTCTAGCATTGTTTTAAAATAAATATCATCTAATGGAACCCTTCCCCTTCTTCTTCTCCCACTTTTTAAAACCTTGCCCAGAACGCTCCTTCCCCATCTTTCCACCCTTCTTCCCTCGAGAAAATCCACCATCTCCCTCTCTATCAGCATCTAACACAACAGCAACAGGCCGCTCAGAAAACAACACCGCCTTCTTAATAACATCACCAGCTCCATTCCCCTTAGACTTCATAGACTCAAAATTCTTAAATATTGAAGCCGGATCCAATAACAAACCAGCCTCACCATTCTTCATACTTACCACACCACTAATATGAACCGAAGTTCCTTCCCCCTGCACCACCACACCAGACAAAACATTCCCACTGCCAGAAACGCGCTCTAATCGAACACTAGCTCCACTACTTATAAATAATCCACACTGCCTATTTTTATCAGCCTTCACTCCCTCTAACTTTACATCCACCCCCTCACCCATAGCCACCACTCCACTCCCCATATTCCTCATTACCTTACTGTCAGCTACCAAGCCACTAGCACCATCCCAAAAATCCACACCATGATCGTAATTCCCAGATACATCACAGCCTCTCAACTCAGCCACACTACCCTTACCCATCACACTCAAACCATCCCAAGAATTCTCAACCAGTTCACAACCCTCCATCATCAACTTACCAGAAACCACTGCCACACCATGACCAGAACCACGCCTAACCGTCACATTCTTCATCCTCAAGTCACCTCCAGATGTCACCAATGCAAAACGTTCAGCAGCTACATCCTCCAAACCCACTCCACTAATCGTCATGCCTGACAGCTCATAAGACTCACCTGATCCCAAAAACGTAAATGCAGAACTCTTTAGCGTGTCACACTCTATAAAAGTAACTCCCTGCCCCTGACCCACCACCTTGATACTCTTATCAAAAACTACCGATATCTCATGAACGCCACTACCCAATATAGCAGTATCACCAGCCCGTAACAACACCACAGCCTCAGCCAAAGTAGCAACATCATCAGGTATCCTCAAAGAATAAGGCAAAGACTTCATCTTATCTCGCAAGCCCTCACACTCTTCATGCCCAGGATAAATAACTAATCCCTGATTAATCAAACCCTCCACCTCAGGAGAATACTTATCCAGCCCTATCTCACGTGCAGATTCCAATATCGCATTAACCTCCGCCAAAGCCACCCGCTCTCGTGCCTCACCATCACTTACATTACCCAGAAACTCCACAACACCCTCCTCAGAATAACCATCAGCCTCTAACAAACCCACCTGAGTCCTCGCCTTCTCCCAGTCCTTTGCTACCAGTGCCCTATTAAAAATAACCTCATTCTCAACCAAACGCTCTAACCTCTTTGCCTCCCTAAGCTCCGCTAATAACCTCTGCTCCTCTAACCTCCTGCGCTCTAACTCCTGTTCAATAATAGACTTCTCCCCAGCCTCTATACCACCATCACCATCTAACTCCGCAATAGGCTCACTCCTCACCGGCAACAAATTATTATAATCCAAAACCAACCAAGCAACAAACGATACAACTATCCCCACCAAAAGAAATAACCCAATGTTAGCAGACACCCCACCGCGTGGAAAAACCAACCAGGATACATCTCTAACTCTCTTGGATCGTAAAATCATAACCTCTTTAAAAAAAATTAACGAGGATCCTCTAAATCACTGATCGCCTGCATCACCAAATCCGCTATCGCCTGGTAACCTTCCTTACCCTTATATCCAGACAACTTCTTCTTATTAAAATAAATAGGATCACCCACCACCACAGATATCTGAGCCATCCGCATCTTGCCAGATCCCCTCGGAAGCGCCTCTCGCGCACCAAAAATACGCATCGGCTGCACCGTAGCCTGTGACTTAGCTATAATTAATCCCAAACCCGGCAAAGCCACCCCTAACTCACCCGTCATCGTCCGCTCACCCTCAGGGAACATCACCACCTTCTTACCAGTCTTTAGTGCCTTAATAATCTTCTTCAACCCAGTCATATCAGGATTATCCTGATCCACAGGAATAGCATCCCACTTCGTATAAAGCCACTTACTCAAGCCAGTAAACAATGTCTTCCGCGCCAAATAAGTCACATTCTCAGGATGAGAAATACCAATCAATGGCGGATCCAGAAAACTCTCATGATTCGCAGCCATCATAACCCCTCCATCCCTCACTAACTTATCTCCATTCACCAGATTCAAATTATAAAAAGCCCTACCCGCACTTCGGAAAAACTGATACCCTATCCAATAAATCGTCTTCATATCCTTATTCTTCTATTTATCGGCACCTAAAACCTCCGCCGGAGCACCACGCTCACGTAAAACCTCAAGAGCAGCAGAAACAACCTCATCTATACTCATCTCACTTGAATCTATAACCACCGCTCCATCAGCCACCACCAACGGCGAAACCTTACGCTTGCTATCCTCCGCATCACGCTTCGCCACGGCATCAGCAAGACCCTCCGCAGAACGCCTCGCTAACCTAACCTCCTCAGAAGCATCAATATATATCTTAAACGGAGTATCAGGAAACACCACACTACCTATATCCCTACCCTCCATAACCACACTACCTAACTCCAAATAATCTCGCTGCTTAGCCACCAATAACTCCCTAACCTCAGGAATCGCAGCCACCCTCGAAACACGCTGATTCACAGCATCCTGCCTCAACTCCTCACCAGGATAAAACCCATCCACCAAAATAGTAGAAACCCCATCCTCCACACCACAACTAAAATCTACCTCCCCCAGCATACCCACCACCCCTCTCACATCATCAGGATCCACAGATTCTCGTATTGTCGCCCACGCCACAGCCCTATACATAGCACCAGTATTAACCATAATCAATCCCATCCGCCTTGCCAAGGTCTTAGCTACCGTACTCTTCCCAGAAGCAGCCGGACCATCTATCGCAATCGCTATATTTTCACCACCGATCATGCCCAAACCCTAACCTAATACATACAAATGAAAAGCACTAACCTCGGCAAATACTGGCAAACTTCGTGAAATAATCAGGAAACGTTTTAGACGTGCACCCAGGATCATTTATAATCACCCCAGTCTCTCCTAAAGCCACCAGCGAAAAACACATAGCCACCCTATGATCATCATACGTATCTATCGCACAAAACTGTATATCAGATAATGGAATCGGAGTAATCTCAATAAAATCATCACCCTCAATCACCTCAGCACCTAACTTCCGTAACTCAGTCGCCATCGCAAATAACCGATCCGTCTCCTTCACACGCCAATTATAAATATTCCTTATCCTCGTCGTACCCTCAGCAAAAAGCGCAGTCGTCGCTATCGTCATAGCTGCATCAGGAATATGATTCATATCCTGGTCCACACCCACTAACCTCCCAGACCTTACAGAAATATAATCCTCACCCCACTCAACATCAGCACCCATATCCTCCAAAACATTCGCAAACTGAACATCACCCTGCACACTAGACTTACCCACCCCAGTCACCTTCACCTCACCACCCTTAATCGCCGCAGCAGCCATGAAATAAGAAGCAGATGACGCATCACCCTCAACCATAAAATCACCAGGCGAACGATAAACCTGTCCACCACGCACCCTAAACACCCTATAATCATCATGCTCTACCTCCACACCAAACTTAGACATAATATCTAAAGTAATCAAAATATAAGGCTTAGACACCAACTCCCCAACAATCGTAATCTCACTATCCTCATCAGCCATCGGAGCAGCCATCAGCAAAGCCGTCAAAAACTGACTAGAAATCCGCCCATCAATAGAAATCTTCCCACCACGCATACCAGATGCAACTATCCTCAAAGGTGGATATCCCTCCTCCTTCATACACTCCACCTCACAACCCGCCACCCTTAAAGCATCTAACAAAGCATCTATAGGACGCTCCTCCATCCGCGGCTCACCCGTCAAAACATACTCACCACGCCCCAAACACAACGCCGCACACAACGGCCGCATAGCCGTACCAGCATTCCCCAAAAATAACTCAATCAACCCATCATTCTCAAAAGCCCCACCATTTCCAGTCACCCTGCATACCGTCTTATCCTCAGATAACTCATAACATACCCCCACCTTTCCCAGCGCAGTCAACATATGACGTATATCATCACTATCTAACAAATTACGTATCTCCGTCACCCCATCAGCCATCGCAGCCAATAACAACGCACGGTTAGACAAACTCTTCGACCCCGGCAAATGAATCTCACCATCTACCCTAGCAATCGGCTCTAATCTTATACTCTCCATAATAAATAAAAACTAAATCAAATCTCTCCGCCTCTTCGCCTCCCTCAGATAATCTAACATCCCCCCCTCATCATTCCCCCTCAAAACATCCTGTAATACCCTCAACTCCCCAATACTCTCAGACAAAGACCGCTGCAATGCATCCCTATTCTCTAACAAAATCTCAGCCCATAACTCCGGATCCCCAGCCGCCACCCGCGTTGTATCCTTCAGACCACCACCAGCAAGCTCACCTATATCCTCAAATGACAAACCCACTCGAGCTACCATACTCGCCACCAAATGCGGAAAATGACTCACCCTCGCCACAGCATAGTCATGATCCTCCGGACTCAACCTCCTTATCCTACAACCAAGTGAACACCAAAAAGACGCTAACACATCCATCTCACCACACACACCATCCATATCATCACTCGTTAAAATACAAGCCGCACCATCTAACAAACCAGCATACGCAGCCCCAAAACCCTTCTTCTCAGATCCCGCCATCGGATGACTACCCACATAAGTCACACCCGTCCCCTCCACCAGCGGCTCTATCTCCTCATGAGTCAGCCTCTTCACACTCCCCACATCAGTTAACAGAAACCTCTCACCCACACGCAGATCTAACACATCCCTTACCAATCCAGACATAACCCCCACAGGAGTCGCTAAAATAACCAAATCCGCACCCCTCACAACCTCACCTAATTCACAAGAAACAAAATCAACACCACGCCCCAAAGCCTCATCCACTAATCCCTCATCCCTTGCCCACAGCGCCACATCCACACCACGTAACTTCTCCATCACAGAAATTGCCACAGAACCACCTAACAGCCCCGCCCCCAATATTGCCACTCGCTTAAACATTACACCCAGAAACTAATACACCGAGCCCTGACTAGCAAGACTCGGTGTAACTAAAAAAATACTAAACCCTGATAAAACTACCCCTAAGGCACCTTAAACACATGAGCCGGATTAGAATCATGAGGATCTCTTACCTTAGTCCCACTTGGTATACCCCTTACATCTACCTGATTATGAGTATAAGGATTAAACACAAATCCAGGCTTATTAGGAACACCAGAAGCATATTTCACACTCTTAGGTAACACCACCTTCTTCGGCTTCGGCTTAGAAACCACCTTAGTTACAGGCTTCTTACTCACATACTTCTTCTCAGGCTTTACAGGCTTCTTACTTACATACTTCTTCTTATAAGCAGCAGCCTCCTTCTTCTCAGCATTGAGCCTATTCCTCTCTTCAAGCTCTAACCTATCCTTACTACGCTGAAGCGCAGTCTTCTTATAATTCTCAGCATCAGCCCTCTTCTTCGCAGCAGCCTTCAGCTCCTCAGGTGTCTTGACCCCATTCGGAAGACCAGACTTGATAGGTAAAATAGTATCCACAGGGTAGCAAGATACCAAGCCACTCAAGCACACCAAAGATAATAGAGTATGATTCAATTTCGGAAGTTTCATTGTAGTCGTTGTTGTTGAAGTAATGACAATACAAACCTTGTATCTACATCGCCACTTGTCAAGCTCGTCTATCGTTTTACTAAGAATAAATAATCCCCATCGCAACACCTCCAGACTTCTTCTTTACATTTTACTTCAGAACATTAGACAAAACAAAACCACTCAATGGTCACACACATCATACAAAAAACCAACACCAAATCACCCACAACCATGAACACAAGTGACTTACATCAAGAAATAAATAACACCATCCTAGCCACACCTAACCAAGCCATCAACAAAACTCTCTTCCTCAAGCTCTTCCACCACCAATACCAACATAACACTCCTTACCAAAAATTCTGCAACGCAAGCACCACACAACCAATCACAACCATCAACAACATAAACCAAATACCAGCCGTCCCCACAGACGCATTCAAAAGCAAATACAACCCCACACCACTAACCACATCACAAATCAACACCACATTCCTCACCTCCGGAACCACCACCGAAACCAAAGGCAAACACCACTTCCAAACAACCACCACCTACGAAAACTCAATCATCGCAGGATGGAAACACGCTCAGCTCCCACCCCTCCAACAAACCCTCATACTCACCCCACCTCCCACAGAAGCACCCCACTCATCACTCAGCCACATGATGGGAACCATCCAGCGTAAACTCTCACCAAACGCCACATTCATCCTCAATGACAACAATCTCAACCACCAAACCATCATCAACGCAGCCAACAACAACTCCCCACTCACTCTCATAGGAACCGCCCTCGCATTCCTACAGCTATTCGAAACCCTCGCCACACTCCCACCCATCGCACTCCCACCCGGTAGCTGGGCACTAGAAACCGGCGGATACAAAGGAACCAACAAATCACTCACCAAAAATCAACTCTACCAACTATTCCAAAAACACCTCAACATCAATCCTAACAACATCTGGAACGAATACTCCATGACCGAACTCAGCAGCCAGTTCTACACCAGCGGCATCGGTAATCCTCACCTAGCACCACCATGGACTCACATCAATGTCATCAACCCAGAAACCAACCTCCCCGTCAAACCAAACGAAATCGGCTACCTCATCATCTACGACCTCGCAAACATAGACTCCGTCATCGGCATCAGAACCCAAGACCTAGCCATCTTTCATAACAACCAATCCTTCACACTAATAGGCAGAGACCCATCCGCACTCCCTCGCGGCTGCTCCAGATCACTCTAAACCACCTTATTGAGAATAGAATACAATAAACTTAGAATAATTCTAAATTAATACTTGATTCGTCACCCCGCATGACTACATTGCCGCCCACATGAAGGCACAAGACCACCATCTCCAAGTACCAGGAATGCGCATGACAAAACAGCGCAAGGAAGTCTACCGCACACTCATGGAAAACCAAGACCACCCATCCGCCAGCGAGATCCATAACCTCATGAAGGACACAGAATCACCCATGTCGCTCGCAACCGTCTACAACTGCCTCGAAGCACTCGTAGAACACGGCGCAGTAAAACAAGTCAACATCGACCGCGAACCCACCAGATACTGCCAAAACTCCACCCCTCACGCTCACTTTCACGACCAGTCCACTGGCACCATTCACGACATCACTTTCAAACCAGGAGCATCACTCACTGACCTAATCGAACTACCAAAAGGAACAGAAGTCACTAACCTAGAAATCAGCATCAAAGGAACCATCCCATCATAAACAAAAATCTAAATCACACAATATACACAACCATGTCCATCATCATAAAAGACCTCCACGCAAAAATCGGCGACACTGAAATCCTCAAAGGCGTAAACCTAGAAATCCCAAAAGGTGAAGTCCACGCCATCATGGGAATAAACGGATCAGGTAAATCCACCCTATCCAAAGTCATCGCAGGTCACGACGACTACCAAGTCACCAGCGGAACCATCGAAATGGACGGCCAAGACATCCTCGACATGGACGTAGACGAACGCTCACGAGAAGGCGTCTTCCTCGCATTCCAATACCCAATGGAAATCCCAGGAGTATCCAATGCCAACTTCATCCGCGCAGCTCTAAACGCTCGCCTACCAGAAGGAGAAGAACTAGACGCAGTCGCATACTACAAAGAACTCTACGCAAAAATGGACGGCCTAGAAATGGACCGTAAATTCACAGCACGCGCAGTCAACGAAGGATTCTCAGGTGGAGAAAAAAAACGCAACGAAATCCTACAAATGGCCATGCTAGAACCTAAATACTGCATCCTCGATGAAACAGACTCAGGACTCGACATCGATGCCCTAAAAATCGTCTCACGTGGAGTCAACTCCCTACGCACAGAAGACCGCGGATTCCTCATCATCACACACTACCAGCGCCTTCTAAACTACATCAAACCAGACGTAGTTCACGTCATGTACGACGGCCAAATCATCAAATCAGGTGGACCAGAACTAGCTCTCGAACTCGAAGAACAAGGATACGAGCAGTTCAAGCCAGCCTCCGTCTAACACCCACCGGCAGCATCAAACACCCTCCCCACAAATCACAATCTCATACAAACCATGGAAATCGAAGACATCTCAGCCACCACACCTGAACCACAAGAAATCGACCAAGAAACCCAAAACGCCATCGACATCGATCGCGCCACAGGCGACTTCCGAGTCCCAGAAAACCACGAGTTCGATGCAGGCGTCGGCCTCACCCCAGAGACACTCGACTACATCTCCAGCGTCAAAAAAGAAAAAGACTGGATCCGTGAATTCCGCCACAAAGCACTAAAAACCTTCGAATCCAAGCCAATGCCCACCAACTGGGCCACACAAGACCTTAACAACATCAAATTCGAAGAAATCCGCTACTACCTAGCAAACGGCCAAAAACCAACTCGCAGCTGGGATGATGTCCCCCCAGAAGTCATGGAAACATTCGAGCGCCTCGGTATTCCCCAACAAGAACGCGCATTCCTCGCAGGAGTCGAAGCTCAGTTCGACTCAGAAGCCGCCTACTCAAACGTCAAAGAAGAACTCACCAAACAAGGAGTCATCTTCGTAAACTCTACAGAAGGACTACGCGAACACGAAGAAATATTCCGCCCATACTTCGGTAAAGTAATCCCCACAGGAGACAACAAATTCTCCGCACTAAACTCAGCAGTATTCTCCGGAGGATCATTCATCTACATCCCTAAAGGCCTTAAACTAAAACAACCACTCCAAGCATACTTCCGTATCAACTCAGAAAACTTCGGCCAATTCGAGCGCACACTCATCATCGCTGACGAAGGCTCAGAAGTCATGTACATGGAAGGATGCACAGCACCCAAATTCGAAACCACCACACTCCACTCCGCAGTCGTCGAACTCGTCGCACTCAAAGGTGCCAAGATCCAATACGTCACCGTCCAGAACTGGTCAGCTAACGTCTTTAACCTCGTCACCAAACGCGGCGTCGCACACGAAAACGCAGAAATCCGCTGGATCGACTGTAACATCGGATCCAGACTCACCATGAAATACCCAGGTGTCGTCATGAAAGGAGAAGGCGCACGCGGAGAAGTCGTCTCCATCGCACTCGCTAACGACGGCCAACACCAAGACACAGGCGCTAAAATGATCCACGCCGCAGACAACACCACATCAAACGTCGTCTCAAAATCCATCTCAGTCGGAAAAGGCATCTCTACATACCGCGGACAAGTTCACATCCCTAAACACCTCAAAGGATGCAAAAACAACACCGAATGTGACGCACTACTCATCAACGCAAACTCACAAACAGACACCTACCCAGCCATCACAGTCAGAGGGAACAAACACGTCACACAGCACGAGGCTAGCGTATCACAAGTCTCACAAGAAATGCTCTTCTACATGCAACAACGCGGACTCAGCGAAGCTCAAGCCATGTCACTCGCCGTCAACGGATTCGTTAACGACCTCGTCTCAGAATTCCCCATGGAATACTCAGCAGAACTCAAACGCCTCATCGACCTAGAAATGGAAGGATCCGTCGGATAATACCTACCAAACTCTCTGCCAAATCAACACAAACAAAGAAAATGGTAAATCACCAGACAAGCCTATAACCAAAACTCATACCATCTTCTTCAAAAGCAAGCTCAGCCATACACACCTGAAAACCAAATCACAGAAATCGAAAAACTCGCCACATCATGCTCTAAACAACTCAGAGCCATGATCTAACACCTCGACAACTCAGATTACCAATAACCCCATTTCTCACCATGACAACGTCATCCACAATCAACCAACCTGGCGAAGCCAGCACCCCATCACCCATCACCCATAACCAATCACCAATCATAACATCACCATCCTGGTTCTCAGAACTCCAGACAAACGCATGGCAGAAATACCAAGACACCCCAACACCATCACGCAAAAACGAAACCTGGCGCTTCGGTGACCTCAAACAACTCAACCTAGACAACTTCCTACCCGCATCATCCATAGACGCAGGGGAAATCGAACTAGAAATAGACGGCATCGAAAACGCATCCGCTAAATTCATCTTCGCTAACGACTCCACAGTCCACGCAGAATCTAACCTCCCAGACTCCGTCATCTGCCTCCCACTAGAAGACGCACTC
>CALGZA010000049.1 GCA_937934595.1 uncultured Verrucomicrobiales bacterium
GCGTATAGTGCACTATACAACTGACGAATAACGAAGCTAATCTTGATATATTGTTGTGCACTTCAAAAAATCAGCTCTGCTGCTGTTCCCAAATGTATTAAAACTACTATCAAACCAGAATAACTGTGAAAATGGTATAAAGTGTAACAAACTAGAATAAGAAAAACCTCGAAACAGCATACTGTTTCAAGGAATCATAGATATTCAACGTTCCTAAAATAACTAAATCCCTACTATAAGAATAATCAAAAAAACATTCACCCCAGATTACACCCCAAATCACCGCCCCAAATCATAGCCCCCTAATAATCAACGCATAATTATACACTTGACTTGGTTTAGCATTTATCGATACATTACACAATGTATATACATTTCATGGTTTCATAAGACCTGTATTTTATAAAAACTAAACCCATTCAGCATGAAAGATCAAAGAGCACCGCTCAAACCTAACTCATCAAAGCAGAAATCTAAAAAAGGCTTTGCTCTTGTCTCTACAGTTTCTATTGCTGCCTTGCTCTTAATGATCTCATTTGGAATGATGAACTTGAGCTCCATTCAAGTTAAATCCAGCCAGAGCGACAAAGCATTAATGGAAGCAAGAGCCAATGCTCGCGTAGCACTGCAAATCGCCATCGGAAAGCTACAGCTATCCTTAGGACCTGACCAGAGAATTTCAGCAAACGGCGCCATTCTATCTGAACCAGACAGTAGCGCATCCGCAGTTATGCACCCTCACTGGACAGGAGTCTGGCACTCATGGCAAGCCGGTTCATCAGACACATCAACCTCACCCGATACACCAAGCGAACACAGCACCATTGATGGTGCCAAAAACATCGGCATGCACCCCACATACACAAGTAAACGTGATGACCACTTTCACTCCTGGTTGGTATCACTTAAACCAGACGAAGCAATCAAGATAGATTCCCCTCTAAACCTTAACCTCACCGCAACTAAACTACCAAAAAAAGACTCTACAGCAGTTGAACTCGTTGGAAAGGGATCTCTTGGCAGTGGCAATAGCGCCAATCATGTGGCAGCACGCCTTTTAAGTCTTAAGAACGGACGCTACGCATGGTGGGTCGGTGATGAAAGCCAAAAAGCACGTATCATGGACGACTCCTACATACTCCCACCATCCACTCTCACCCTCGCAGAACAGCTACACCGCCATCAAGCACCTGACTCGATGGGAACAACATCAATTAAAGGCCTGGAAAACATCGATGACGAACAACAAAAACAACTCTCTACCCTTGCTACCCACCAAACCCTTAACCTAGTAGACGGCGTCACAGGAAAACCAGCACATAACCTCCATAACACCACACCGCACTCATACACTATATTATCAGATGTCCGCGAAGGTGGACTAAAACGCGACTTAACAACCCTCTTAGAAAGACCACTCAGTCGTGATGATATGTACCAAAGCTTATCCAAATCTACCACATCAAATGCAGATGACTTCGTTTTATATAAATTCTTAACTAAAGACAAATGGGCTAAAGAAGAACAACACGAAGAAATGGTCCCCATCCACGACCTAGCCGCATACTACCAGCTATATGATAATAATAGAACCAGCAAAGAACACACTTATGAAATCAAACCTAACGGAACTTCATACTCATCTAACATAGTCAATAACAGCATCCAAATAAAAAGCCCAGACTTCGGCACCACTGCAAATAGCCAAAATCAGTTTTTAAGAAATTACACGAGCCTATACAGCAACCCTATTCCAATAAGAGTTCAAATTCAAATGAGCTACTCAGCATCACCCCTTAAGGATGCACCTGATGAAGATGGTAATACGCACTCTCTAGAATTAGGATTCACTCCATCTGTTACATTCTGGAACCCAACAAACCTACCCTTAGTACTAAATTTTGGTAACCCAGAATTAAATTCTTACATGATTCGGGTTATGAATATGGCTCTAACCATACAATGTATAAAAAACGGTGTTGTAGATGACAATAAAGGAAAAATGGACCTGAGAGGAGCAGCTGAAGGAGGCAGCCTCGCTGGCGGCACTGGTAAAGAAAATATTTTCAGCATGTTTATATCAGGAAAAAAAGAAGTCATTTTTGAACCAGGTGAAACCAAAGTGTTCTCATTCCCAAATATCGCTAATTTCTCATACAATAAACGCCGTGACCAATTTAAAGATCACCATGAAGCTGAGCCAGGATGGGACGCCTCAGTCTTCAGAACGAATAGCCGCACTAATGAAAAAATTGGCATATCATTCAAAAAAGATGATGAAATTTCAGTAAAAATAAAAGCTGATGCTAAACCGTATAATGGCGCAGCCTTCCAAATTTTCATGATCCAAAAAAGCCGTCAAAATCGCTGGCCAGTCACCAGCGCTTGGGACTACAGGCATTACACAGTGAAAAGTCGTTTCGGTAACCACACCTCTAATATCTCATTCAATAAACCACTTCTAACAAAAGGCTTTCCAGAAGAAAAAGAAGAATTCACCACCGCGCCAAAGAAAGGAAGCAACATTATTAATGCCTCTAAATTGGAACCAAAACAAGGTGTTGCATTCCTTTACGTAGCCATGATGGCGGCAGCCGAAACAAATGAAGCAAACAACACTGGATCATTCTCTGGCCGTAAATTTGCTAGCCGCCCATTCCTCCACTCCACCGCCATCACACCGCAGTTCATTGACGGAAACACAAAAGACTCATTCTATAACCACGGCTGGAACTGGTGGGTAGATGAAGTTAACTCAGCATTTGAAACGCCCGTCCAAGTTAGCCCAGATAACAAAGGATTCTACGGTGGTGGCTATGGAGTGGACTCAGGAAGCACTAATGTAGTACAACAAGAAATCCCTCTCGTCCCACCAATGTCAATAGCAGCCTTCAGTCACGCTCACCTGGGAGGATACAGCCTTGCCTACGCACCCCCATGTGATGGATACTTCGGAGTACTTCAACCTGAAAATGACATCCATCAAAGCTACCAACGCCTCTCAGCCACCGGAACAGGTGGACTATTCCCACACGTTTTACAAGCCATTGGAAACTCCTACGCCCACCCATACATCCCAGCAGGAAAAGCATTTAAAACAACTACAAGACAATTCACCGAATCCGGTGGAGGTAGAAACTTAATATTAGCTGACCACTCATACTTAGCGAATAAAGCACTATGGGACGAATTTTACTTTTCTTCAATATCACCAGGTCCATCGAACGTCAAAATATATAACGAATCAAGCATCACCGCAAAAGAACGTGCAAATCAATTCTTCTTTAACTCTGCTGCCCTCCCTAACAGAAGAATGAAACCATACACATTTAACCTAAGCCAATACAAGCTAGATAACCTCACTGATCAGGCCGAGACATACACAGACGGCATGGCAGACAAAATAGCTGCCCACATGCTCGTAGAAGGCGGCTTCAATGTTAACAGCACCTCCGAAGAAGCGTGGAAAGCCCTCTTCTCAAGCCTGAAAGCAAAAGAAGTTTCACACCTTAGTAGAAGCGCATCAAATAATATATCACTGAGCAAAGCAGTCCCAGAAGGAGTCCCAGTATCATCATTTTCACTGCCAAATGGAAAACCTTACACAGGGAGCAGCTCTGACCCCTCAGATCAAGAACAATGGTACAGCTGGAGAGACCTGACTGACAAAGAAATCAATGAACTAGCTAAGGCCATGGTAAAGCAAGTTAAAATAAGAGGCCCATTCCTATCACTGTCAGAATTCGTCAACCGTAGACTCCAAAATGAAAAAGAAGAACTCTCTCTCAAAGGCGCACTACAAGCAGCACTAGACGACGAAAATGTATCCATTAACGAAGGATTTCGTAATAAAAATAGGACCTTTAAAGGGGAAGACACTTCTGACATGAACCCAGAATTCCCACTAGCTCTCCAAGGACCCATAGCCTACGGGAGCTCTGCTTATATAGACCAAGCAGACATACTACGTAACTTCGCATCACAACTCACCCCTCGTGGTGATACATTCATCGTCCGCGCTTACGGTGACTCACTTGATAAAAATGGCAAAGTAACAGCACGCGCATGGTGTGAAGCCGTCGTACAAAGAACGCCAGAATACATTTCTGCAAAAGACCCAGACCACACTAAACAATCAAAACTAACATCCAGAGAAAATAAATTATTCGGCAGAAAAATGCAGATCATTAGCTTCAGGTGGCTTAATCAAGATGAAGTCTAATCAACATCCATTTAAAAAAATAGAACCCTAGCAGTAACATAAACATGATATTAAATAAGATAAAATACCTCATAGCTTTAATGAGCATCACAGCTTCTTACCTCACAGCATCAACGAACAAAGAACTCACATTCATTGTTTTGCCAAAGTCTAATGCACCAGTTTCAATAGAAATGTTTAACGACAAAGCTAAGCCAATAGAAATTGAAGCTACCAGCAACGACATCTCCAAAACCTACAAGGCAAAATCACAACCAACATGGATCTTCGGAAAACAAGTAAAAGACGAAAATGGTAAAAATACATTCAAAATCTACGGTAAAACCAAAGCATTAAGCTCCAAAAAGCAGTTAATTATTCTAGTAAAAAAAGGTACCAATAACTCTGATGGATTTGAGGTATTCACTGTAAACAACGAAAACAAATCCTTCGGAGGGGGAAAATTTCTTTTTGTAAATACTGCAAACACTAAAATTTACGGAATAATAGGCACAAAAAAAGTCATTTTAAAACCTAACAAACTTACTATCATTGAACCAATACCTGAAAAAGCTAACAAAAGAGTTTGTTACGTTAAACTTTTTCATGCTGTAAATAATAAAGCCAAACCATTCCTATCCACTAAGTGGCCTGTCAATATAGCCACCAGAGGACTCATATTCTTCTACAATGACCCAAAATCAAAACGTATACGTTACCACTCAATCAGAGACTTTTTATAAGCCACACAACAGCGATTAATCAGCACCATACGCACTCAATAGCATCAAAAAAATTATTAATCTACCTTATGCCCATACCTCTAATAAAAATACCCATAGCATTAATAGCTTTTCATGTCACTCTTTGGGGCAACATTAAAAAAACAAGTATCCTCAAGTAATCCTGATAAAATCTATGAGTTTGTCCCAGATGGGGTAGGCTTCCATCATGAGCAAGGTAGGGATAATGAATCCTTAATTCCATCAAATATTAGAATTTTAGTATCCCCTCCCTAACATCCTGAATTAGATACTCAAAAATCTTGGGATGTTGTAAAAGGCACAATATGTTAAATATGTTAAAAATTACTCGATCAACTAGAAGAGCAGATCACTACAACTTTGAAAGTATTAGGTAGAGATCAGATGGCTATTTATCGCTATTTAATACCTAAATATCATATAGCAACAATAGTAACTCCCTTATCATCACATAACTTAGAAACATCATCCCTACCCAAAATAAGCGTCCTTCCTGCCTCACAGGCAATAACCTTCACCCCAGCCTCATAGCATGCATCAACTGTCAAAGCACCTAACACAGGCACATCAAACCTGAAATCCTGATTAGGCTTACTAACCTTAGCCAAAGTGCAACTTTTACCCCTCCCCAACATACCTCCTCGCTTAATACACTCATTAGTACCCTCAAAAGCCTCAACAGCCAAAACCGTCCCATGCCTCACAACCACACTCTGCCCTACATCTAATCGACTACTCTCCTTCGCTATCTCAAAACCATACTCAGCATCCTCCCACTGCCTTTTCTTTAACTTAGGCCCGCATACATGCCCCGCATCAGGCAACAAATCATCTAAATAAGTAACCGCACTTATTAACTCTATGCCGTCCTTAGCCAGCTCATCAGCTATAGCCCCAAAAAGACTCTCAGCATTACGTTTCTTAACCCTAGCCAATATCATCAAAATACGCATATCAGGACGCAAATTAAATAAATTCTTAGGCGCTATCTGCCCCACCATTATAGCCCTCTTCACCCCCTCCCGCTTAAAATATTTAATAATCTTACTAAGCTGACCAACCCTAAACCACTCTATCGCATCCACCCTACCTCCAAGATCCTCTCTCGTCTCCCCATTAAACGCCGCTACCACCAACTTACAACCAGGCTCCTCTCTCCTAGCTGCCTCAGCAAATGTCTCTGGGTAAATACCATTCCCTGCTATGATCCCTATTGTCTCGCTCATCTAAAAATCATATAACGCACCATAACACTCACCTGCAACTAAGAAATACACACCCCACACTTGTAAAACACATAGCTCTCAATTAAAACGCATAGCAATGGACGATTCCTTCTACGATAAAACCTCGCAAACCCTAGACCAAAACCACGAGCAATCACTGCGCCCGCCCGCATTCAGTGAATTCCACGGGCAAGAAAAAATCAAAGAACGCCTCACCCTTATGGTAGAAGCTGCTCAGCACCGTGACGACGTCCTAGAACACATCCTCCTGTCTGGCCCCCCAGGCCTCGGTAAAACAACACTTGCAAACATCATATCAGGCGCTGCAGGCACACAACTTCACACCACTTCTGGCCCCCAAATCGAAAAAGCAGGTGACCTAGCCGGTATCCTCACAAACGTCCAAAAGGGTGACATCCTATTCATAGACGAAATCCACAGACTACACCCAGCTATCGAAGAATACCTCTACCCCGCCATGGAAGACTTCAGGCTAGATATCATCATAGACTCAGGACCATCAGCACGCTCCATCCAGCTAAACCTTCCTAAATTCACCCTCGTAGGAGCTACCACACGCGCAGGTATGCTCACCGCTCCACTTCGCTCTAGATTCGGACTCAATAACAGACTAGACTATTACTCAAAAGATGAACTAGCCGTCATCATAAAACGCTCAGCTGGACTCCTCGAAATAGAAATCACGACAGATGGTGCTATCGAAGTAGCCGCAAGATCTAGAGGAACACCCAGAATCGCTAACAACCTACTAAGATGGGTCAGAGACTTCGCTCAAGTAAGAGCAGACGGCATCATCAGCGCAGAAATCGCTAACAAAGCACTCGCTATGATCGAAATAGATGAAGACGGCCTAGATGAAATGGACAAACGCATCCTAGAAGCCATCATCTATAAATTCACAGGTGGCCCAGTTGGTCTCTCCTCAGTAGCTGTCGCAGTAGGTGAAGACGCATCCACTCTAGAAGAAGTACACGAACCCTTCCTCATAATGCAAGGATTCCTAAAACGCACCCAAAGAGGAAGAGTAGCACTACCCTCCGCATACTCAAAAATTGGCGCCACACCACCAAAAAACTCAGACGAACTATTCTAATACCCCCTAAACTAAAACCCTACTTACCCTTCCCTCCTTTTATCTTACCCTCTCCAATTGGCGCTAAACCCAAATGCATCCTATACATATCCTCAACCTTAGCACGCGCCCAGAACGTCTTCCTTAAAAACTTCAAACTAGACTTAACACTAGGATCTCGGCTGAAGCAATTAATACGTATCCGGAAAGCCAAATCCTCCCAACCATACTCATCCACCAACTCATTTAGCATTCGCTCCAATGTTATTCCGTGAAGAGGATCATTACTCATAGAAATCCTCTTTTAGACACCTCAATACAAAAAGCCACTAAAATAAAAACCTAATACCCCAATAAACACCATCACCTCAAAAAATCATCTATCCAGCCAACTTTATCTTATCAATACGCCTCTTCACCCACGCAGCCTCATCATCCATCTTATACTTCACATAAAACTTATACAACTCCTCATACCTACCCAATGCATCAAACTTAACTGCACCTTGCATCTTCCTTAAACACACTGGACACAAATGCAAAGGTGCCTGATCCACCTCACCCAAATGATTTGCACCATTCATATTACACTCATAAAATATACAGTGCTTAATCCCAAACATATGACCAATTTCATGAGTCAAAACCTTAGCTGACCTCCTCAAAACAGTTAAACTATCCTCAGATCGGTATCGTGAAAAACTAAAAACCCCCACCCTATTCCGTAACGACGCCATACCAAAAACAAAATTCCACTTCGGATCCGGGTAAAGATCAGTCATCGTTACCGCTATCATCGCATACGCATCCTTACCCAGATCATCACTCATCCAGCGTAATACATCCGGCGCTAACCACTGCTTCACCCCACCATTCAGCCTACTTTTAGCCCTCACCTTTTCATCAGACACAACCTTCTTCATCACCACCTTCATAGGATAGTAATACGCCCTAGTATACTCCAACAGCACCTTCAAATCAGGCGCTACCCCCTTATCAAAATCACCCACAGGCAACACATAGATCACATTACGCCGCTTATCCGGCAAATTCGGCTTAGAAGCCAGATACTGACCATATGTCTGACCAGGCTCCTTATGCTGCGCTAACCAATCAGCGCCCCCAGGCTTCCTTTTCGCCATAAAATCCCCATCTCCTGTATCAAGATACACAACCTTATCCCTAGCTCCTAAATCCTCACCTCCCACCACAGCACCCAGCCTATCAGCATCATTCAGATGCCTAAACAACGCTCCAGCCATAGCAACCATACTAAACAACAAAAACACAATCAAAACATTAGCCCTTAAAAAATTCATAATACACTAACGTATACAAAAAATAATTTCTTAGAAACAACCATAATCAACACAAAAAAACTCCTGAAATCCAAACTCACAGCATAAAAAAGAACCTTTTAACCCATTACAACAAATTATGATTGCCACAAATCACCCCATCTATAAAATAATACCATCCACATGAGTACAACTCAACACAAGCCATAATCCTCTTTCAATGAAATACGCTATCATTTCCGATATACACGCCAACCTCGAAGCTCTAAATAGCGTCATTAAAGACGCTCAAGACAATGGCGTAGCTCGTTTCATCTGCCTAGGTGACATCGTAGGCTACAACGCAAATCCATCTGAATGTATCGACATAATCAGAAATCTCGGCTGCCAAGTCGTCATGGGAAATCATGACTCATACACCACATCCCCAGAAATCCCTACCGAAGTCAACGGAAGAGCCAGAGAATCACTCGAATGGACTCGTGCCCAAATCTCAGAAAAACAGCACCAATGGCTCGCCGCACTCCCCATGCACAGAAAAGTAGGCACATTTGAAATCATTCACGCCAGCCTTCACGAACAAGACGCATGGAACTACGTCACAGATGCATACGAAGCCATTCTGCACCTCCAATTACAACAATGCCAAGTCTGCTTCTACGGCCACACTCACAGGCCCATGTACTTCACCACAAAAGCCAGAAAAACATTCAAAGACTTCGATACCATCGAACTCGAAGACAACCACAAATACTACATCAACGTAGGCTCAGTAGGACAGCCCCGCGGTGAAGATAATAGAGCCCAATATGTCATTTACGATACTACAAAAAAAACAATCACACTTCACAGAGCTGAATACGATATCCAGCTAACTTGCAAAAAAATCCGCGAAGCCGGACTCCCAGAGCACAACGCCCTACGTCTAGAAAAACCAGAAGCAGAAGCTTCGGCCGCACTAAAAACGGATCAATCAGCACTAGATATAATCCAAAAACTCAAATAAAAACAATGAGCGACTCATCCGAAAACCAAATAGAACGCGATTTCGTATCCAACAACGCAGAATTTTTCGCTCAAGCATTCATGTCCCTCAGTGGAACATTCCACTCTGCTGGCGCCATGAAAATCGTCAGCGAAGAAACCAAAAGAACGCTCGTCACAGGAGTATCCAGCGCATTCAGTGACGGATCGCGTGACATTAACTGCATACTACTTAAACCATCCCAAGAAAGCCTAAGAAACTGCTTAAAAACTCTCTAAAATAGAGAATAAATACCCAACTCAAGCAGACTACTACAGCAAATCACAAACAGACCATGGATCAGTTACAAAAAGCACTAAAACCACTCTACGAAACCGGAGACCTCCTCGGCTTCTCAGTCTGTAATGAACAAGGAGCCATCATCCATAACGAGTCATTCCTAAGTGACGAATACGCATGGAAAGCCACACTACCCTTCGTAAGCGTCACCAACAAGCTCGTAAGAGCAAAACGCGATGTACTCCGCCTCACTGTCGAACTTGATAAATACATACTCATCTACGGTCAACTAGAACTAGGCCACGCCCTATTCACACTCAGTAAAGACTGTGACCTAGATTCAGTAGCAGAGCTACTATCATAATAGCACTCTCACCATTTACACATGATCTGGATCGTCCTCCCATGGCGTATCTATCACATCATGCCTCCCCCTCACCCGCCCCTCCATGATATCGCGCCGCATACGGTCACCCACATAATCAAACACCACCGCCAAAGCCAAACACATAGGCGCACTTACAACAAGTAACAGCATCCCATATATAAAATCACTCTTGGCCAAAAAAATCACCCCCATGATAAGAGACATAACCACTCCAAGAAAACTAAAAATCGCCCCTAAATTTAATGCCAAATGTCTCATAATATATTCTCTAATAATTGCATCCACCCTAGCTTCTCACGCTCAGGCCTTAACAAACCTGCCCGCACTCCCACCTGCTCTCTTAGCCTACTCAAAAAAACAGCATCTACCAGCACTCGTTTCATAAGAGCAGCCAACTCGCCAACATCTCCTACTCCAAAATAACCCTCATAATCCTCCCCTAACATCCCCACATTACCCTCCACACGTGTAGCAAGAACAGGCACCCCTAAGACAATCGACTCCCCCACAGAATTAGCCCCACCCTCCGCCAAGCTACTATTCACAGTAACCAAAGATCGTCGCACCCACCTAAGAGCATCAACATGCTCCACTCCCCTGAACCACCGGAACCGAGACTCTCGCCTACACCACTCCTCACCAATCTCTAACATCTCAGCATCTACAACATTCCCTAACAAAACCAGCTCAACCTCACACTCCTCATTTAGAACACTCAAAGCCTCCACAGCTAAAAAAGGCTGCTTAACAGCACGCAAATGCCCCACCACAGAAATAAGCCCCACCTCTAAAGCCTCATCACCATCATCCACTAACTCCAGATCACTCACAAACCCCTCTGGTAAATCTATACTCTTATGAACCACCACAACCTTTGACTTAAAAGCATCAGGAACAGAAGCCATAGAAGCACCCTGTGAAATCACTATAACATCAGCTAATTCTAGGCTACTTAAACAAACCTCACAACCACCCCGTATATCAGAATATAAATCAGTCCCAGTCAAATACACCACAACCCTCCCCCCAGCGTTCAATAATAAAAAATCATCAATAAAATGCCTACTCTTGCGGGCATGAAGAGCCACCAAAACATCCCCAGCACCAACCCTATCACCCAGATACAATACAGAAGCATCCACACCAGAATCCAAGAAAAAAGACACCAACCTCTCTGCCGTTATACAATTCCCCTGCACCGAACCTCTCTCATAAGGAGCACTTATAAAAACCTTCATAAAACAGAATCAACTAACCAAACCCTCATTTCAAACAAATCAAGAATCCTCACCATTCAACAAAAAACGAATATGCGGAGAATACAAATTAGGCTCTAACAAGAAAGAGTCATGACCCTTATCGGAATGCACCGTAATATACATATTCTCAACCCCAGCACCCTCCAAGGCATTCACCAAAACAGCCTGCTCCTCAGGGTAAAAACAAAAATCAGAATCAATACTAAACACCAGATACTTCTGCCCCTTAGACTTAGCTCCTGCAAAAAGCTCCTGCGCATCTCCCGCATCCGCCTCACGAACAGCATCATAACGTGACCACATATCAATAATCCGTAAATACGTATTCGCATCAAATCGCTTCACAAACTTCTTCCCCTGATAAAGCATATAACTCTGAAAAGGATCCTTCACCTCATACCACTTCAACGTCTCCTTATCCTGATGAACCTCAGTCCTAGCTCGCCTCTCAAACGCATCCAAATGCACAAAAGTCTTATGGGATATCATCCTAGCTAAAGCCAATCCATAATCAGGATGATCGCCATCATAATAATCACCACCATTGAAATGCTGATCATTCTCTATCGCCAAAATCTGCTCAAACAAAATCAACCGGTTCAAGACAGTCGTCTTAAAACCACTCGCCATAGAAACCACATTCCGAACATAACTAGAATACCGCGTCGCAAAAGTAAGAGCCACTAAACCACCAACAGATGCTCCCACCACAGCATGTAACTCAGAAATCCCAAAAGACTTCACAAGCTCAAGCTGAATATCAGCCTGATCAGCCACATAAATATTCGGAAATGATGAACCATAGGCCTCACCACTTAACGGATTAATAGAACTAGGCCCAGTAGACCCATAGCAACCACCTAAATAATTAGGACAAATCACAAAAAACGCATTCGTATCTATCGCCTTACCCGGACCCACCAGCCCCTCCCACCAGCCATGATGAAGTTCCTCCTGCCAGAGATCCCCTGCCTCGGGCAAAGATGGGTTATAACCAGCCACATGATGTGATCCAGATAGAGCATGATTCACAAGTATCGCATTGGAGCAATCCTCATTTAACTCTCCCCAGCACTCATAAGCTATTCGCACACTAGCCAAAGAAGCCCCACAGCGAAGCTTCACCGGTGCATCTAAACTCCCATACTCAAAAAATTGAGTGGCTACCTGTTCACTACTAGCAGACAAAATAATCAATCAAATGCTAAGCACGCCCCAAATAGGAACCATCCTGTGTATTGATTTTAAGCTCGTCTCCAGGCTTCACAAAAAGAGGAACATTCACCACCAAGCCAGTCTCCAACGTAGCAGGCTTAGTCGCATTATTTGCTGTATCTCCCTTCACACCATCTGATGACTCAGCCACTACAAGCACAACCGTCGCAGGCAAATCAACACTGACAGCACTTCCCTCTATAAACAAAATCTCCACCTCCTGCCCCTCCTTAATAAAATCCGTTGACCCCTCTAATAAAGCAGACTCAATAGTAATCGTCTCATACGTATTCAAATCCATAAAATGATAACCTGATGGATCACTGTAAGAAAACTCCAACTTCTGCCTATCTGCGTCTATCACATCCACCTTATCAGATGAAGCAAAACGTATTGACTTCGTCTTACCAGATTGAAATGAACGGATCGTCGCAGCAATAAGCGCATTCCCCTTACCAGGAGTACGATGATCCAAGTTCAATATTACCCCAGTATCACCATCATGCTTGATGCACTGCCCTCTCTTTAAATTTGTCGCTACTATTGCCATATCTAGTTTATTTAAGTTCTGGAAGAACGTTTAACTTGCATTAACATCATGGTCAACAGCTTAGTTCATAATACCATCTACTAAAACCATCCAGTCACGCCCCCAAGAGACCACTCCATTTTAACTCAAATCACCAACGCCATCAAATGATCTTCATGACTAAGGAAAAACAAACAAAGAAAGAAAAACCGCCCCCACCCTCCCACACATCCTGCTCACCATCAAAACAACAATGAGCAAGAGAGAAGAAAAATAGCCTCAAACAAATTGAAAAACTCAATTACGGAGCCTCTACTACCTTTACCCTGTAAAAGCGCTCATCCGTCTCAGTCTGTGCAGCAACAGTAACCATCCTAGGCTGCCCCTGGTCAGTTATAGTGTATCCACCAGTGAGTGGGGTAAATACAGCAGCACCCACGGATTGATAAATATCAGTCCATGTAACCAAATCAGTTGATGTCTGCACTGTCGCTAATATACCAGCTCTATTACCTGCAAACATAAACTGAAACTCACTCGGACTAGCATTTGTCATCCCTAATGCCTGCGGCACATTCACCGTCTGCGTAGGATCACTTCCAGCCGCAAACTCAAAAAGATTAGGCAAACCATCTCCATCAGGATCAGCATCCCTCATCCCTATACCGTTAGCTACTTCAGCCTGAGTGAAAAAGCCTCCAGCCCAGCTTTCATAGTTGCTGTTAGAGAGTAATAACTCCTCCGGCATACCCTTTTCAAGGTTCACGGTAAGGCGAGTATCTACACCACCATTTACAAAAGAAGACTGAACCTGCCCACTCGCTGACATAACATCCCACTTACCTCTCAAATCTAAACTCACAGTCGATGACAATGCTGGGCTGTAAGTCCTAGGAGCATTTAACCCCAAATCAGGATCAGTTACTGATAACAAAACATTACCACTTGCTAGTTCCTCATACATTACCAAAGCAGGCTTATCATTACGGCTAATCATGCTGGAAGCCGGAAATGTCGTGGATGGCTCAAACAACACGAGCCCCCATACCTTATTCTGAGTATCCTGGCAGCATACGATGTGCTGATTGCTATTCTTCGCTAACACTACATAAGGCCTCTGAGCCTGCGCACCTCCCAGTCTTGAAGAAAAACTCGATACATCAGATGATGTCGTATTCGGTAATACAGCATATTCATATCCCTTACTCGTTGGAGCAGATCCATGATCAATATATGCCTTAACAAATTCCCCAGACTGGTATTGACTCAAATCACTTGGATTAGTCAATGACTGCGGAGGTGTATTCTGTATACCCCAGTCAAGCCTTATGCTATCAGTGCCTTGAGGAACTACATAGCCAGTTCCATAAGGATCCACCATCCAACGATTAGCTCCTGAACTTAGAGTCCTATTACCCTGAGTAGTATAGTTTCCAGAACTAGATCGCACCTCTGAATTAGCCTGAGCCATCTTCTGAAAAAGCGTAGTAGCAGTTATGTTATTCCCATCATTGTTGGAAATATCAGAACCCAGAGACACTATCAGCCCATTAGAAAAAGTAAACGTAGACTTCTTGAATCGAAACGTCCCATTGTGTGTGTTAGGACCAAAAACCGTGCTGAAGCCCTGGTTTTCTTTCTCGTTAAACTCCATCCCAAATATACCATGTGAACCATAGGTATCACTCAAAATCTCAGAACCCTTGTTAGATAGTGTACTAGCACCAACAAAACTTTCATTCTGATACTCATCAATCCTAGACTTCTCACCATGCAGCATAGTAAAAGGCAGCACTATTGTAGTGGCACCATCAGGATAGTTCCAGTCCCATCCATTTCTATCTATACCATTAGCCAAAGCTCCACCTTTGTTTAGAATCTCTAATGTGCCATAATTCTGGTAACGCCCATAACGGTTTTGCACCGGATAAAGCTCGGCACCCCAAAAATAATCATTAAAACCCCTTATCACCGCAGTCCAGTCCTGACCACGATGAGTCAGTGTGCTTGAATAGTTATACTGGAATGCACCCTCAAAACCATCCACACTCGTAGTGCCTAAACTAGGGTCAAAGCCATAAATATAATTATATAATCCAGCTAAATCAGGATCCGAAGCGCCATTATTAAGCACCTTACCTCCCACAAGCGCTAAGCTCTTAAGAGCACTCTGACTCACACTAATGCCTAAGCTTTGTGGTGACCTTCCAGTAAGCGACAGTGGCTTTATTCCGTCCCTAGATCGTATAAACTGAGAAATGAAAGCATCTCGGAAATTCTCATACTTATCTATACTCACCTGCAAACTGGTATCACCCAAGCTGCTTAAAACAGTAACAAATGTATCATAAGCATACATATAAGAGGAGTAGTCAGTCCAATGATGAAAACCAGAACCATCTGCCTTAATACCATCAGAAGTTCCCGGTCCAGGTGTACAAAACCTATCGCAATACCTGCTAAACCCTCTCGCCCAGCGCTGAGCTTGGACGTCTGATGACTGAAACCCTAAAGAATAAATCATTAGGGAATCTACCTTGTTGTATACATCGTCAGTATTGATAGTCGGCAGAGTAAGATTAAATGGATAATTAGGAGACCATATATAAACAAACTCCTTAAAATTAACGTCAAATATGTAGTCTAAGTATTCAAGGGACGTCTGATTCAAGTGATTTTTCAGTAACATCGCGTCTCGGTAGAAATGCCTTATAACGTAACCATTGTAATCATCAGAAATTTGTCCAATAAACAGCGCTTCACCCATAGCCTGTATACAGACATTCGCACGGTTTATAATATCTTGATTAGTTGGGTTGTGATGAAGCTCCTTTGCAAACACATCTAGAAAACTAACACTACTCCATGAACTTATAGTTCCAGTCTGAACGCCTCCTGTATTAGAAATACCTAGTGCATTATATTGAGCAATAGCTGCATTCAACTCAGCTTGAGTCGGTGCCGTAGGCATGTTTGATTGATACCAATTATCTAATATTTGATTTATCTCACTTTGTAAAACAACATCGTTGGGTAACTCAGGTAAATCCGGCGTCCTTCTATTAGGGCTTGCTCCAGGAAAATACCACCCATCCATAACCGCATTATCTATGACAAAATCTCGAGCCGTATTTCCATCATCTGTTCTAATGTAACGAAGTACTAATGAATCACCAACATCACTTCCTCCTGCTGTTGCACTGAGGTTTACTAAAATATCGTTACTGTTGGCCACAAGCGTGACATTCTGAGAAGCCAGAACCCTATTGTCAGTCTCATTATAAAGTTCAACCCTGCACAAGCAGTATGAAGAATTTACATTATATAACGTCGTGCTTACATTAATAGACTCGTTATTTTCTAGTTTGCCATGAAATCTATATTGAATTCCTTGACCAGTAACAGCACTTTGACCATTAACTAAAATAGAACCATCATTCACCCCGTCTCCATTATCCCCTCCCTGCAGTAGGTCGCTTACCGTCACATTTCCCACCGGACTCCATGAGTCATTCAATGGCCATACCTTTGCAGATAAAGTAGCAACGTTAAATGTGAAAAAAAACAACATCACAAAGAATGTTATGAGAGGCCTGAAGCATACAAAATAATATTTAAGTGAAACTTCAGCGGATAAGGAGGTAGTGTTTGATTTCATAATGTTAGTTGTTCATGCTAGTCTGGTTTGAATGTATGTCAAATAGAGTTGACTATATTTATTAGTATTCTTAGTTAAATTGTACTGATTCTATATTACTGAATCATAAATAGTGAATGAAATGAGAACTCTCATTTGCTTTGATCTAGTTACAGCTACGCTTACGGCGTAGAGCTAATGCGAATAATCCCAATGAACTAAGGACTACGGATGTTGGTTCAGGCACGCTAATAAGCGTCCTATCTCCCGTGATAGTTATCAAATCCCCTTCTGAAGAAGGATCAATGTTAGTCAAAGTCAAACTCCTTAACATTGAACCTGTTTGCGATGAAAACAGAATATCTGGACCTGATCCGTCTACCTGGACTGAGGTCAATGTTGCTGAAAACACACCTGGTGTGGTAGTGTTAGCAAAATCGAAAGTACCTTCTCTTACGTCAAAATTAAAATCAGATACATCACTAGCCGCGGAGCCATCCAAAAAGTTAGCACTAAAGTTAAAAAAGTATTCCTCATCTAAAATAGTGTCTGAAGTCGAACTAGTGTCTATATCTATCAAACCAATCCTAGAAGATATAACTGAATGATTAACCAAGTTAGTAAAAGCTAGCTCACTCCCCAAATCTAAAGTAGCGCTTGAAGGAAAATCGCTATCTCCTGAATCCCAAAAAGTACCACGTATGGCAGAATTTCCTAGTGTATCAATGACGGAACGCATATTCTCAACAGATGCCAGTCCAAGACTCCCAGTGTTAGGATCAGAAGATGCAAAGAACGTCCTATCATCAGCACTAACTGCTGTCGAAGTAGTAATATTGAACTGACCAGGTAATCCATTAGTAAATGGATCCCCCGCATTAAAAATCTCTAGCACAGACTGTGAATGTGAAATACTAGTTACCGATAGAAAAACCAAAATAGTTTTATTTAAATAATTTATTTTTTTCATAATAGTTAACTATATTTGTATGATATTTGTCACAGCGTGCAACAAAAAACTGTGACATAAATACAAGTATAATCCTAGCACAGAAAGATGAGGCCAGCGCTATACCTCCGCTAAAATTAACAACCCATCGATTAAGTCAAAATCAAAAACTTATGATTACTCATTCAAATGAGTAGAAAGAACATCAGACTGAAGGTTTCTAACATAAAATACCCTCAGCCTGATAAAATACAATCATTAACCTCTCTTACGTCTAACAGTCAACGCAAATAAACCTAGTGAACCAAGTATAACTGATGATGGCTCCGGAATAGGCGCTAGTGTCCTATCAGCAACAATCGCTACCAGATCACCACCTCCAGAAGGGTTTATATCTGTAAACTCCATACTTCTTAATAAAGAACCTGTACTAGATTCAAATGAAATACGAACACCATCAACCCCAGTAGATGACGTTAGCGTAGCTGAGAACACTCCCGGAGTGGCAGTATTAACAATATCAAAAGTGCCGTCGATAAATGAAATGTTAAAATCACTAACATCTGTGGCAGATGATCCGTCAGCGAACGCACCACTAAAGTTAAAGAAATACTCATTTTCGTTTATTAAACCCTCTGTAACACTCGTATCTATATCAACGAAACTAATACTGGATGATATCACGCTATGATTAGCCAAGTTAGTAAAAGCTATCTCACTACCCATATCCAGTGAGAAACTTGATGTACCACTCACGTTAGGCTCTCCTGGATTAAGGAATGTAGCCCTCATGGTGCTACCTGCATTTGAACTGGTGAGACTACGCAAATCAGTAGATGACAAAGAGCCCAAACTCCCTGTTGTAGGATCAGAAGAAGCGAAGAAAGTCCTATCATCAGCACTACCTACAGTAGTAGGTGATACAACAAATTGCCCTGGAAGACCAGTCTGGAATGGCTCACCCGCGTCAAAAACTTCTACGATGTTCTGTGCGTTTGCTAACTGTATAGAAGCTGCCGCAGCTATTACAGTGTTAATTAAGTGTGTGTTTTTATTTTTCATATCAAAAAGAGATTCTTACTATTTTTTTCTATTTGGCAACCCGAAAATAGAAACTTAATAGATTACATAATACAAAAATAGATTTATAAACCGTATAACATTTATTACAAATTACTTACATCACACCAAATAAAATACAGAAAAAATAAAAATTCACACTAATCATCACTCCTAAATAAGCCCCGTAAGCCCCCCCTTGAGATAAAATCGACTTTCTCGTGCTAAAATAGCTAAGCATTTGATTTTTTTTCGACACATCGCCTTAACTCCTCAAACAGGGATTTAGATCACAATAGAATAAAATAATTAATGCATTTTGCTTTAAAAAAAGATATCCATAGTAAAAATTAAGTTACTCTCCGTATAAAATCAAAAATGATAACATTCACTACCCAACACAGAAAAATGAAGTTAATAAGTTTCGCCCTAACATATTTAGCAATAAGCATTTTACCTATCAAAGCTAAGCCGCTTAAAGTATTCATCCTTGCTGGTCAGTCAAATATGCAAGGCTCAGCTCACATAAACACATTCGCCGCAATAGGAGATGACCCAAAAACAGCCCACCTTCTTAAAGAGGTGTGGGATAGAAACAAAAAACCCATCACATGCAAAAATGCTTGGATCACATACAAAACTCAACAAAACGGCACAGACACCATCCTTAATAGTAAAGTCAAAGTAGGATTCGGATTTGATTCTAACCGCATCGGCCCAGAATACAGTTTTGCCATCACCATGGATAAAGCACTCAAGGAACCTATCTTAATTATCAAAACGGCATGGGGAGGTAAATCTCTCGCAGTAGACTTCCGCCCACCAAGCGCAGGACCATATAAAGCCACAAATCAAGCAAACTCACCGACAGCATCCGAGACCGGACACTATTACCGTCAAATGATCAAATTCATCAAAGAAACCCTTAAGGATACAAAATCAATTAAAAAAGTAGCCCCTAAATACAGAGCGTCATCCGGCTTCGAAATCAGCGGCTTTGTCTGGTTCCAAGGATGGAACGATATGTGTAACCACAATTACACTCAAGAATACTCCCAGAACCTAATCCACCTCGTAAACGATGTCCGAAAAGACCTTAATAAACCCAACCTCCCATTCATCGTAGGCATCATGGGCGTCTACGGCACCGAACCAGAAAAAAGAAAATTCGATAAAGGACTCAGAACAACAGTATTCAGAAACGCACAGTTCGCAGCTGTCAAACACTTCAAGAACAAAACTACTAACAATGTAATAGCGGTCGACAGCGGCCCATTCTACGAACACAAAATTAGCGATATCTACTGGAAACGCAGATTAACCAGCCATTGGAAACAGCAAGTTAAACAAGGAGCCATGTCACAGCAACAATTGAACAAAGAATTAGCCAAGCACAACTTCGGCAACGCAGACCTCACTAAACAAGAACAACAACTGTGGGACAGAGGTGCATCAAACGCAGAATACCACTACCTAGGCAGCGGTAAAACATTCATTCGTATCGGAAAAGCTTTCGCAGAAGCCATCTTAAAATCAGCCAAGTAACTACGCATGAAACTCATCCAGCTCAAATGCACCCTAATTGGATCTGCTCTAACACTATCTAACCTCTCAAACGCACAGCATCATCCCGCAGCCATCTTAAATGATGAAAAAATTCGCAGCTACACACAAACATTCAACCATAACGACCACACTCATTTCGGCCAAGCCATATCTAACAAAGCTACCGCAGACTGGCTAAGCAAAAACATCCCACGCCTCGATTGCCCTGACAAAGATATTGAAGAAATCTACCATTTCCGCTGGTGGACATTTCGTAAACATATCAAACACACTCCTGACGGATTCGTCATCACTGAATTCCTTCCCAAAGTCAGCTGGAGCGGAAAGCATAATACCATCAGCTGTCCTGCCAGCCACCACTTCCGCGAAGGACGTTGGCTGCATAACCAAAAATACTTAGACGATTACGCCATCTTCTGGTTCCGAAAAGGCGGTGATCCACGCAGATACAGCTTCTGGGCCGCAGACGCCATCTATCACCATGCTCTGACATCAAACGACTTCTCCAGAGCAGTCAACCTGCTCCCAGATCTCATATCCAACTACCTCGCATGGGAAAAAACCAGACTCGAACCAGACGGCCTCTTCTGGCAAATCGATGACAGAGACGGAATGGAACTCTCCATAGGCGGTAAACAACACCGCGGCCAAGGTAAGCGCGCCACCATTAACTCATACATGTACGGCGACGCAATAGCCATCGCCGCTATCGCTAAACAAGCATCCAAGCACAAAATCTCAGAAACATTCAACAATAAAGCCCAGAAACTAAAAACCCTCATACTCAACAAACTCTGGGACCCAAAAGCCAAATTCTTCAAAGTCCTCCCACGCGGAGAAAATAAAACACTCGTAAACGTACGCGAGCTCCACGGCTTCACACCCTGGTACTTTAACCTACCACCCAAAAATAAAGGATTCGAAGCCGCATGGAAACAGCTCACAGACCCACAAGGATTCAGCGCACCCTTCGGCCCCACAGTAGCCGAGCAAAGACACCCAGACTTCTCATTATCATACTCAGGCCATGAATGCCAATGGAACGGCCCCAGCTGGCCATTCGCCACATCTGTCACTCTCACAGCACTAGCTAATGTCCTCAACAACTACCCCCAAGAAACCATATCGAAGTCCGACTACTTCCATGCACTTAAAACATATACCAAATCTCATCGATTAACAAAAAAAGACGGAACCACCATCCCCTGGATAGACGAAAACATAAACCCACTGACAGGAGACTGGATCTCTCGTACCAGACTCAAATCATGGAAAAACGGAACCTGGGATAAATCAAAAGGAGGCATAGAACGAGGCAAAGACTACAACCACTCCACATACTGCGACCTAATCATTACCGGCCTCATAGGCCTTCGACCAAGAGCTGATAACACCGTCGAAATAAACCCTCTAATACCAGACAATAAATGGAAATACTTCTGCCTAGATGCTATCCCATATCACGGATACTCACTCACCATCATATATGACAAAACTGGTAAAAAATACGGCCTAGGCTCAGGACTTCGCATTCTAGCTAACGGTAAAGTAATCGCCTCAGCGCAAACAATCCAACGCCTAACAGGAACCCTTCCACAAAAGAAAAAACCCTAACCCCCTCATAAAACTACAACCTAAACACCCCTCCACCTTTCCTCCCAAGAAGCACATAAGCACCTATAATAGCCACAGCCAAAAACGCCATCGCCCACACCCCTAAAGCTGCTGCCACCTCATGCCCATTACCCAGCATACTCAGCAAACTATAGATAGCCTTCGTTATTGGAAAATGCTCAGCTTGTTGCGCTAATATCAAACTATCAGATACCTCCAACATTGCAAAAGCAAAAGCCAATATAGCTCCCGCAGCTAAACTAGAACCTATCAAAGGCAAACCTATCCGCATAAACGTCCTCCTCGGACTCGCACCTAAAGTCATCGCCGCCTCCTCTAAAACAGGATCACTCTGCTCCAATCCAGCCACCGCAGCCCTCACCACAAAAGGCAGCCTCCGCATCGCATAAGCAAGGATTAACAAAAATATAGGATCCCCAGCTGAATTCACCAGCCAACTAAAACTCCCCTCACTAAGCGCCCTATACCCAAAAGCCAAAACCAACCCAGGAACCGCCAAAGGAAGCATCATCAACCCATCAATCAATGTTCTACCCCTTATCGTACTCCTTACTATCACCCACGCTATCGCTAAACCTAAAACAACATTCAAAAACGTAGCCCCCAATGAATAGATCAAACTATTCTTAATACTCCCAACAACAACAGGATGACCTAAACCATCCCCATAATGCGATAATGTCATATCATCAGGCAATATCGTCCCATACCAATCACCAGAAACAGACAAAAAGATCACCCCAAAATGAGGAACAGCCGCTATCAAAAACACCAATAAAAAAATCCCCGAAATCAACCAGCCCTTAAAACCAATCAACGTCTTCTGCATATACCTCGCCTTAGGCCGAGTAGATGAACCCAAATTATTCTCCCCCAAAAGCAACTTGCTCACCGCAAATACCAATAACGAAATTATCAACATCACAGACACCAACGCATAGGGAGTAGGATTATCAGACAAATCCTTTATACCATTATAGATCTGAACAGGCGCCACCACTGTATAATCAAATACCAATGGAACGCCTAACTCAGTAAACGACCATATAAAAACTATCGCAGCTCCCGCAAATATCCCAGGCATGCACAAAGGCACAGTGATCTTCCTAAACCGCTTCCATGGCGAAGCCCCCAGATTCTGCGCAGCCTGCTCCATAGCAGGATCCAACTTATTCAGAGCAGCTATCACATTCATAAATAATATAGGATACAAATGCAGCGCATTCATCATCACCACCCCCCAAAACTTATTCTTCCCTAACCAGTCAGTCGGTGAAGTCTCACTCATTATACCAAAATCAATCAAAAACGCATTCAACGCACCTTGAACACCCAATATATGCTTAACACCCACAGCGCCAACAAAAGGCGGTAAAACCAAAGGCGCTAATATCAATACAGACAACCACACCTTCCCAGGAAACACCCACCTATAAGAGGCCAAAGCCAATGGCAACGCTATCAAAAACGTCACCAACGTACTTACTATACCCAAAGTAAACGCATTCCATAACCCCTCCAGATAATTAGGATTCCCAAAAACCGTAAAAAAATAATCCCACGTAAAGCCATCATCACCACTAAAAGCCACCTTCAAGATACCAAAAACAGGATACAAAAAGAATACCCCAAAAAAAAGAGTCACCAGAACCGTTATTATCGTTGCTCGCCTATTATTCATCTCTCAAATCCTTAATCTATTCTCTGCTTAGCAAGCTTCTGCGAATCCTCATATGTCCTGCGGAAGTTAGCAGCCAACTTATCCAGCTTATTCACCACCCACAACTTCTCCTTCTTATTACGCCTCTTATTTAACGTCTTCTTTAACTCAAAAATCTTATTGTAGGCAAAAAATCGAACCTCACTAAAATAGCGCAACGCACTACTCGGCATATTACCATCCCCATCAGAATAATCAATCAGCGTCTCCCAAGCCGCAGTCAACTCAACATGAGTATCTACACACATCACCTTGATCGCATGACGCATCGCATTAAATAACGGCGCTGTTAACTCAGGGTTATAAACAAAATCAGGATCCCCAGAATAAGGCATAACATCAGGATCCGTAAAATGCTCCAGACGTTCAGGCGTATAAAAATCAGGCCTTATCGGTAACCTCCTTATCGCATGATACTTAGGACCATTCGGACTACCAGGTCGATTATTCCATATCAACTGCCCCCTCTCAGATAACAAAAAATCAACAAACGCCTGAGCCAACTCACCATTCTCTGCTCCCCTTAAAACCGCAACAGGATCCACACTCGTACTCGTCCCTCCCTCAGGACGCACCCACTGTAACCTACTACTCCCATCTTCACGCTTTAACTTCTCATTATAAGTCCTACCATAAAAATCCACACACATACCCACAACAGCATCTCCCTGAGCCACATCATACGGAATCTTACTCGCACTATCAGTGAAATAACGCGTATTAGCCGCTATCTTCTGTATCAATTGTAAACCCTTCTTCCACCCCTGTCGCTTAGCACGCTCTATCATATGAACTCGGCTCTCTCCCGGATCTCGCTTCACCATCGCAAGCTCCCTATTCATCTTCTGCTGAATCAATACCTCAAAAGCCTTAGCAGCACTCCCACTCTTAGTAGGATCCGCCAAAGCTATATGTCCAAAATACTTAGGATCACTCAGATCATCCCAGCTCCTCGGCGGATCTAAACCTAACCGCCTAACACCATCCTCATTATAACATATCCCAAAACTAGACAAACACACTCCCACCCAGTCTCTACCCGCACCATAACAATCCTCCCCCGTAAATGAAGCCCTTATACCCTTTTCTCCACTAAACAATGACGCCCTCTTCTTAAATACATCCAGCTTCTCAAGCCTCCCCATTGAAGCCATCTGCTTAAAAAAATAATCCCCACCACCAAATAAAACATCAACCCCTATCCCGTCATCACCACGCGCGTCAGCCCTAGTAAAGTCTCCATCCAGAACCATACGTATCTCACTCGTCCCTCCAGGGGTACGCCAGTCAATATAAACAACCTCTCCAGTCTTCTCCTTCCAAAAATCAGCAAAAGCCTCACCAAATTCACGACGTATCGTCTCGTTATGTGGAGTCATGATCACCAGCTTCACATCCGCACTACTAGGATCAAAAGGCTCACCCTTCTGCAGCGCCAATGGCAATATAGCTACAAACAATAAGCCCAAAATAGCATAAACCTCTTTTCTTAATAACGTATTAATCATGGCCTCAAAATCACTACATCCTGTTGCTTCGCTATCACTGTCACCTTATCCCCAGCCTTCCTTAACTTACCAGGATTCATCACCGCAACCTGTAAATAAATCCCATCCTCACTCTTCATCAGGTACTGAATCGTCGCACCCTGATATACGTGCTGAATAATCTCACCCTGAATCTGATTTATCACATCACCACTCTCATCAAAACGAACCACCTCAGGTCGCAAAGCCGCAACCACGGACTCACCAACCTGCGGCTTCCAGCCCAACTCAGTTACCTTACCCTCCATTATCTCACCCGCATTCGTGATCACCCTTACCACATAACCCTCATCAGTCTCCTTCACCACCCATGCAACCTTACCAGACAAAAAATTAACCTCACCCATAAATGAAGCTACATAACGGCTCTGTGGCTCACGGTATATCTCCTCTGGAGTCCCCACCTGAGCCACTCGCCCTTTATTAATTACAGCTATCTTATCTGCCACAGACAAAGCCTCCTCCTGATCATGTGTCACATAAACAGCAGTCAGACCATTCTCCTTTACTATACGCCGTATCTCCTCACGCATCTCCACACGTAACTGAGCATCTAAGTTCGATAACGGCTCATCAAGTAACAAACACTTCGGCCTCACCACCAAAGCCCTAGCCAAAGCAACGCGCTGCTGCTGCCCCCCGGATAACTGATCTATCTTTCTATCCTCATAACCTTCCAGCCTCACTCCCTTCAGCGCCTCCAATGTCCTATCAACCAACTCATCTCCATCTACTCCTCGCTCCTCAAGACCAAACGCCACATTCTCACCCACTGTCATATGCGGCCACAATGCATATGACTGAAACATCATAGCAGCCTCCCTCTTATGCGTCGGAACATCCGTAACATTCCTATCTCCAAAATAAACACTCCCACTATCAGGCTTATCCAAACCAGCTATAGTCCTTAACAACGTTGTCTTCCCACAGCCACTTGCCCCAAGTAAAAAAAACAACTCCCCCTCACCCACACTCAAGGTCACATTCTTAAGAGCCACAGCATCCTTGCCGTAACTTTTTCTTAACCTATCAACTCTTATTGCGTCCATTGCGTCACCCTATGCACACTCAATAAAACAATCAACCCCACATACCAAGAATCTATAAAAAATGGACATAAATCAGATCTATTAAAAATACCGGCGGCGGGAATCGAACCCGCACTCCATAGGAATTCGATTTTGAATCGAACGCGTCTACCAATTCCGCCACACCGGCTCTTAAGTAGATCTTACCTTAGTCCGCGGCATACTGATCATTTCCCACTAAATGTCAAAACTTAGATTAAAAAAAATCACATTTCAATCATCCAAGCCAATAAACAACCTACCTCCCGCCTCAATGGTCTAAAACTAAAAAACACATCCCAGTATTTCAAAAATAAAATCTGATAAACAAAACATTAATCATTAAATTTTAAAAATTAATCAGTCAAGAAACTAATAAAGATAAAAAAATGAAAGAAAACACCATTATTTTATAGACATCGAGTCATCAGCAATATATATCTGTTAATTAATATATTACAACTAGTATCAATTTAGTGCCTTCCCTTAATAATCAACCATTTGGCAAATCATCATGAAGACAGAAATTAGTATACTAATAGACACAAAGAAGTTCAAACCACTCAGATCCCATAGCTTCTCACCCAAAGGAAACAACATTGACTACACTCACCCCGATGTCCAAAAAATACTCATAGAAAACTTCGGTATCATATTCCCAAAAATCGCCTTCACTACCGCAGGCCCCGCCTACCAAGTCCTCTCATACCACAACCGTAAAAAAGAATTAAATTTCGTCTCAGCTAAAAGTATCGATGACATCCCTAGTCATGACCTACACACCCTACTAGAAGGCTGGATTCGAATTCGCCGCATCATACAAGACCCAGCTATAGACAAAAACGTAAAATCCATAATCCTCAATCTCAGGCTTCCTGATCCCGAAAAATCTATCCAGCAATACATTGTCGCAGAATGCGAGGGAGACTCAGGGCTCATCGTCTCATGGGGCTACGAAAGCGAAAAAGTCCCCTCTTGCCCCATTGACGAAGCTCTCTCCAAGCTCCTTAACGTCCCTAAAAACGAACTCCAAAAACTACTCCTCACCGCATCCGCTCCAGAGACAAGCACAGACAGCATAAACGTTAACACAGACACCATCCAGGCTCTATCCTCAAATCAGGACAACCCTGATAACCAAGAAGCCCCATCAGAGAAAAATACATACCGAAACACATCCATCATATTAGCTGCTCTCCTCTCATGCACAATCATAGCCGGCTCCATAGCCATGAAGTTCGTGCTACAGAAAAATAAAGACGCAGAACTCATTACTACCACTACAGCAACCTACGATAGCTTTAAAAACAACATACAACCTTACCAAAACAAAAGAACTGCTTCACTTGAAGAAACCAACAACTTTGATCTTGTAACTAACAGAACTCCAGATCAAACTAGCATCGCCAGCTCATCTAACAATCATACTACCATTGACATAAATAACATGTTAACGGAGTTCACCGATGAAATCACTGATGACCTACTTGAAACAGACGAATAAACATCTATTTAATAAGCACCCGTCTCGTCAACAGTCTTAATAGTTAATTCAAGCACATGAAAGCCTACTTCATTACACTTCAGCTCATCGCCCTAATCACCACATCTATAATATCGCAAGCCACACCAGCTAAAGAATTCAGCAAAATCAACAAACAGCGAAATGCCAGAATGCAGACCATTAATCTCATCAAAGCAGAGAAACTCGCCTCAGAAGGCCCAGAAGGCACACTGGAAATATCCTCAAAATGCTCCCCTAAAACAGCAAAAATAGTCTATGCAGAAAACGAAGATCGTAAAAATCAATTCCTCATCATCTCCAAAGCAAACGGATCCTCCTACGATAGCGTAGCTGCCAAATTTGCCGCTAAAATGGGCGCAGACAAAGCCCACCGTAACACCACTAAACTACTCACCATCCACGGATCAAACACCGTAGGAGCCACCCTAGCTCCCAAACTCGTCACCGCTTACCTAAAGACCCTAGGACATAAAGATATAAACACCCTTCGCACAGCCACCAGCAGCAGAATCACCTTCAATATGGATGGCAAAAAATCTCGCGGACTCATAGAAATTAAAGCACACGGATCCAGCACCGCATTTAGAGAAAGTAACTACACCAGAAAAGTAGGACTCGCAGGTAATTACTGCGATATCGGAATGACATCACGCCCCATCAAAGAAAAAGAACTAAAGCTACTCCAAAAAAAAGGCCTAGGAAAACTAAACACACCATCTTGCGAGCACCCCATTGCTCTTGACGGAGTCGCCGTCATCATCAACAGATCAAACCCAATCAAAGCACTCACAGTAAAACAAATCGCATCCATTTTCTCAGGAGAAACCAAAAACTGGAAACAACTCGGCGGCTCAGACCTACCCATCTCACTCTTCTCGAGAGACACCCAGTCAGGAACATGGGACACCTTTAAATCAAAGGTAATGCAACCATTAAGCTCTAACCTCGCCACCAGAAACATTTCCCGCCTCGAAGACAGCGCCGAACTCGTCAGAAACGTAGGATCCAAACCAGGCGCCATCGGCTTCTGCGGACTATCCCATATAGACTCAACAGTTAAAGGAATAGCCATTTCTGACATCAAAGACCTCACCGCATTCCAACCCACCAGACTTACCATCAAAACTCAAAACTATCCACTCTCACGCCTACTCTACTTTTACCTACCTTCAAACGCCAAACCATTCGCACGTGATTTCATCAAATTCACCATGTCTAATGAAGGCCAGCAAATCGTAGACAAAGCAGGTCTCGTAGGCCAAGGACACTCAAACGAAGAAGACCTCTCAAACGCAGAAGAAGAAAAATTAAACAACCTCAACAACCCTGACATCCCAGAAGAATACAAAAAACTCATCAAAAACTACAACCGTGATCACTCACAATCCAATATCCTTTTTGACCCAAAATCCATGGAGCCAGACACAAACTCCAGCAACAACCTCGACAGACTCGCCAGCTTCCTCGCCGAAAACGGCAACGAAAACAAAAAAGTCTTACTCATCGGATTCAGTGACAACCTCGGAAATGAATCAAGTAACATCACCTTATCGCTCAGGCGCGTTGATCAAATAGCAACCATACTAAAATCAAAAGGAATTAACAACATCCGCGCCGAAGGCCTTGGCCAAATCATGCCCGTAGCAGACAATAAAACATACACAGGAAGAATCAAAAACCGTAGAGTAGAAATCTGGCTATCAAATAATCAACCCAAAAAACAAACTACAACTATCACCATTAAGCCAAAAACGACCAACGCATCGACCAACTAATAACACCCGAGACCTCCCCCCCTAACCAATAGTCTTATCCTTAGGTAACATACCTAAAAACTTATCTGCATACTTAATAGCAGGACCATACTTCAGCCTACTGATAGTCTCACCCACAGCACTTGCAAATACAGCAAAATCCTGTAACTCATTCATCTGCTCATGAAACGCCTTCCCCTCAGCACTCTTCACATGCTTGCTCCTCTCAGCACAACCCTTTAACAACTCCACAGCAGGATCAATCTCCCTCCGCTTTCGCTCACGCAAAACAATAGTAAATATCTTCCATACATCCTTCTCCGCCTCAAAAAACTCCTTCCGCTCACCCTTCTTAACCACTATCCTCACCAAACCCCAACCCACCAACTCCTTCAAATTAGTATGCGCATTCCCACGGCTAATCTGCAACTCCTCCATACACTGATCAGTACTAATTGACTCAGGACTTATCATCAATAAAGCATGCACCTGCGCCATCGTTCTACTTATCCCCCAGCTCGTACCTAATGCCCCCCACTGCGATATAAAATCATCCTTCGCCGCTATAAAATCATCTGTCGCACTCATGTTTCAAAAATTACTGAAAGTATCCTAAAAACACAAGTAAAATAACAACACCACAAGCGAATAGAACAACTCATACCATTTGAACTGTTAGAATGGATTGATAGCACAACAAGATAGCAAGAGTAGCAAGGCAAGAGGAAAGCGCATAGTAGACTATGCAACTGACGAATAACGAAGCTAATCTTGATATATTGTTTTGCACTTTAATAAATCAGCTCCGCTGCTCTTTCCAAATAGATTGAAACTACTATCAACCCCGAATAACTATGAAAATGGTATCAAAACCACAAAACCACTATTGGCGAAACATCACCCACCTGCTAAAACCCGCACATGGACATCACCATCAGCACACCAGCACTCCTCTTCCCCGCAGTAAGCTTACTATTCCTCAGCTACACCAATAGATTCCTCGCTCTATCATCGCTAGTCAGAAAACTACACCATCAGTCACTTAACAAAAATAAAGATGAAATCATAACCGCCCAAATCCAAAACCTTAGCAAACGCCTCACTCTCATCAGACTCATGCAAATGAGCGGCGCACTCAGCCTCCTACTCTCAGTCACATCCATGCTCGCACTCTTTTTTAACCTAATACACCTTGGTAAAGCTTCGTTCAGCATAGCACTCATCGTCATGATCATCAGCCTCATTGCTCTCGTCATAGAAAGCGCAGTCAGTGGTGGAGCACTCAGAATAATGCTTGATCAAGCTAATAAAAGATAAGCAAAAAACACCTGCTAAAAAACACTGAAGAAAAAATACCGAGAACAGGAATCGAACCTGCACGTCCTAAGACACCTGAACCTAAATCAGGCGCGTCTACCAATTCCGCCATCTCGGCTTTTTCTTCGACGGCAGAAAACTAACCAGTAACGAAAAGTTTGCAACACTTTTCTCATACTAAATCACCTTTTTATCTCTACCCAACTACAAAAATTAAGCAAAAGCTTTTATAAAACAAACCTCTAAAGCAAGAGCCTCACTCACATTCGTCTCGAACAAAGACCTCAACTCCTCCATCGCCTCCATCCGCCGCAGCAAAGACTCCAAACTCTCCACCTTAGCAACATTTACCATCTCAGAACCCATTCCCGCAAAATCCAATCGCTCAGAACCAGACTTCATCCTCACCAAATCCCCCAGCCACAAAATTAACAAATCAATAAAACGCGACCGCTCAAATAAATAATCACTATGAGTCATCTCCTCATAATAACGCTCCCTACCCTTAAGCCACTCACCATCCGTCCTGTTTTTATAATGCTCTAATTCCTCCTTCAGAGCCAGCTCATACCCCCTACCTATTGCCAACTTCCTCCTACTCAAAACACCAGAAAACACAGACTTAACCCCCAAAGCTCCCGCCACAGAACCAAATCCCCTCTTCGCTATCCGCATCAATGCACTTAAAACCTCACCCTCACCATCCAGCTCCTCCCTCTCTCCACCCTCCTCCATCAAAGGAACACATACACAACGCGACAAAATCGTAGCCAGCAAACGCTCAGGACGCGCAGTCAATAAAAACAAAATAGACCCATTCGGTGGCTCCTCCAGCGTCTTCAAAAAAGCATTAGCAGCCTCAGTCCGCATCCGGTCAGCATCCACAACCACTCCAACCTTATACTTACCCTTCGCCACAGACCTATACATCGAGCGCTCCAGCTCACGCATCGTATCCACTGATATAATCCTTGTCTTCATCTGCGGCCTCACCACCCGCACCAAATCACCCTCCAGCTCAGCCAGACTCAACACACCAGCATCTTCCACCACCTCAGCCTCAGGAACAACCTCAACCTCACCAAAAAGATCAAACATATCATCACCACCAGAACCACCACCCACAGCAGAAGAATCATCCCTATTAATCATCTCTATCACCCTCGCAGTCAATGACTCCAAACTAGATCGCCTATCACCAGAAATCACAAAAGCATGCCCCAACCTCCCACTCTCATGAGCAGAACTTAACAACTCGAACGCCTTATCTTCTCTATACGCCATCGCATTAACAATCCATCACAACTCATCATAACTAGCAAGCGCCATCACCCAATAATTCAACAAACACCATCATTTACCAGAACAAACAAATCCAGCTTGACCTTTGCCCCCCTCAAGTAGATAGTCACACTCACATCACAGCAAGGCAAAAACATCAAAGAACACATCACCAATAAATATTTCCACAGAAAGCTAAAAAAAGCTAAAAAACAAACGCCCTGCATTTTCCTCATTCCCTCAACCCTAAAATATTTCTAAACATCATCCATCCATGTTATCTAAACTCTTCGGACGCTGGTTCGCCAACGACATCGGTATCGACCTCGGCACCGCCAACACACTAGTCATCGTAAAAGACCAAGGTATAGTTCTACGCGAACCATCAGTAGTCGCAGTCAAAGCAGGAACCAACATCGTCTTAGCCGTTGGTGATGACGCCAAACGAATGCTCGGCAGAACCCCAGGTGATATCGTTGCCATTCGCCCACTCAAAGACGGCGTCATTGCTGACTTCGAAGTCACAGAAGCCATGCTCAGACACTTCATCAAAAAAGCAAACGCCAACAAACGGTCAAACCCACGTGTCGTCATCGCCATCCCATCAGGCATCACAGAAGTCGAACGACGCGCCGTCAGAGAAAGCGCAGAACAAGCAGGCTCACGCGAAGTCTTCCTTATCGAAGAACCAATGGCAGCAGCCATCGGAGTCGGACTTCCAGTTCAAGAAGCTTCAGGATGTATGATCGTCGACATCGGCGGTGGAACCACAGAAGTAGCGCTCATCTCACTAGCAGGTATCGTATACAGCCGCTCAGTCCGCACTGCGGGAGATGAACTTGATGAAGCCATCATCTCATACATGAAACGCGCATACAACCTCATGATTGGTGAAAGAACAGCTGAAGAAATCAAAATACGTCTCGGATCAGCCATCGAACTCCCCAAAGAACTCACCATGGACGTCAAAGGAAGAGACCTCGTCGCAGGCCTACCTAAAACAATGAAAATCTCATCTGAAGAAATCCGCGAAGCCATCGCAGACCCACTATCATCCATCATCGATGCAGTTCGCACCACTCTCGAACGATGCCCGCCAGAACTCGCAGCAGACCTCGTCGACCGTGGACTCACACTCGCAGGCGGTGGAGCACTACTCAAAGGACTAGACAAACGCCTAAAACTAGAAACCGGCCTCCCTGTCCACGTCGCTGATGACCCACTTAGCGCCGTAGCAGAAGGAACAGGTAAAGCCCTACAGGAAATAAACTTCCTGCGCCGTGTCACAAACATGGAATAAGACGTCTAACCAATGTCAATCAGACACTAGCCAATGAAACCGCTAAATCTCGTCACTCTTCTCATTTTCCTCGCAGCTTCCGCATGGGCGCTGACCAGGAGCGAGACCAGCGTGCGCAAGATCCAAAAAGGCTACTACTCCATCATCAGCCCATTCGTCTCCAGCGGATCGCCCATTGAAGACAAAATTAGCGCATTCAATCAAGAAATAGAACACTCACAAATCCTCTCCAAAAAACTCGAGATCGCAGAAGCAGAACTCGTCATAATGAACACCAAAATCAAACAGCTCCAAACACTAGAAAAAGAAAATATCCAGCTAAGAGCCGCTCTTGATTTTAAAAAAAGAACCCCTTTCAGCGTAACAGCTGCAAAAATCATACGCCGCAAACCCTCGAACTGGTGGGAAACCGCACACATAGATCGAGGAGAAAATCACGGAATAAGCCCCATGCTTGCCGTGATCGCTGCTGAAGGACTCGTTGGCAAGGTAGACCGACCCAACAACGAGACCTCAACTGTGATTCTGCTAACTGATGAAGCATGCCAAGTATCCGCACAGGTAGTTGGCACTCATGAGTTCGGCATCCTCAGCGGACAGAGAGCTCAAAATGGGAATAATCCCATGCTGCGCCTACGTTATCTGTCCAGAGACTCAAATGTAAAAATTGGACAAACCGTCATTACCACTGGTAAAGGCGAGCTATTCCACAAAGGCATTAACCTCGGAACCATCGTAGATGTTTCCAGAGGAGCTCTCTACACTGAAGCACAGGTGAAACCAGCAGTGAACTTTGCGGACTTAGAAACCGTCTTCGTTCTCATAAAGTGATCCGTTACCACATCAGCATAATAACACTCGTCCTAACGGCCTGCATCCTTCAGCAGTTCTCGCCGGCATTCACAAGCCTGCACGGCGCGCGCATTCACATACTACCTCTCACCTTCCTATGCTGCGCTGTCACAGTAGGCTTCTCACCCATGCTCCTCCTCGCATTCCTCTGCGGATTCATCTGGGACGCACAAAATACCCTCGGAAGCCCAGGAGGCGACCCCTCCATATACACAACTCCAGCTGACCAGATTCGCTTCGGTTACTCCATACTACTCTACTTCGCCATGGGATTCATCATGCAAGGATTCCAACCACTCTTCCGTAAAGGAGTCTGGCAACTATCCGCTATCGTCACAGGAATCGCAACCTTCGCATACCTTATCTCAGAATACCTACTCATCAACATCGTCCGCGGCGAATTCTACTTCCCCGCTCGCGTTTTTTACCAAATCTGGATTTCAGCAGCCCTCACCATGATCTGCTCACCTCTTCTATTCCTTTTACTATTCAAACTCGCCAAACTATTCGACCACACCATACGCTATGACGGTCTAAAAAAACGATACTTCCGCTTCAACAGAAACGAAGAAGAAGAAACATCATAAAGAAACACCAATATGGCAGCCCCAAGATTCAGATACAGACTCTACATCCTCACCCTACTCATCCTAGTAGGCACAGGTGTCCTGTTGACGCGCCTCTATGACTTCCAAATAACAAACAGAGATCACTTCAGAGAAAAAGTCCCATCTAACAAAACAGTAGAAGTCCGCGAGCCAGGAACACGCGGTGACATCAAAGACCGCAACGGACTCACCCTAGCAAAAAATAAACAATCATACATCGTCTACTTCAACCTCGCAGAAATCCATAAAGCCTACCTAAACACCACAGACAAAGACGGAAATAAAAGAAAAACACTCAAAAGAACCATCCTAGTCAACAGAAACGGATCAAAAGCCAAAATCAAACGCACAGACATCGCTGGCATGGTCAATGAACTCATCAGACCACAACTTGCCGCACACAACCTAGACGCAGACTACAGCGCAAAAGCCATGGAGTCACACTACAACACTCACGGCGGTCTCGTCCCATTCGTATACCGTAAAAACCTAACCTACGATGAATTCGCCAAATACGCAGAACAAAACCTCCAGCTCCCCGGCGTATACATCAGCGTCGCTCCTGCCAGAGAATACCCACTAGGCGCCCACGCATCACACGTTCTAGGCTTCATCAAACCATGGAAAAAAGGAGATCTCCCCAACGGCTACCTCCACTACATCGGTGACCCATACGGTGAAGACGGTATAGAAAAATCAATGAACTCCGAGCTCACCGGCAGAGAAGGAATCAAAACCATCCTCAAAAATGACAAAGGTAAAACCATCGGAATCGTTGACTACCAAAGACCAGCAAAAGGATCAGACATCTACCTAACCCTAGACGCCAGAGTCCAACAAATCACCGAAACCATACTCCAAGAATACGGAGTAGGCAAAGGCGCAGCCCTAGTCATGGACCCAAACACAGGAGAAGTCATAGCCATGGCATCAGTACCTAACTACAACCCTAATGACTTCATTCCTAGCATCACCCAAAAAAAATACGACGTCTACAGAAACAACAAAGCAGTCCCCCTCATCAACCGTGCCATCTCTAACTTCGCTCCAGGATCAACATTCAAACTACCCGCAGCCATAGCAGGTTGTAAAAACAACATGCACCGCTCAAAATGCAACTGCTCAGGATACACCCACTACGGAAACATCGCCATCGGATGCTGGAAAACCACAGGACACGGAACACTCGGACTCGCAGAATCCATCCAGCGCTCATGTAACCCATACTTCATGAACATAGCCAACAAAATAGGCTACAGAAAAATGGTCAAAACATACCAAATGCTCGGCCTAGGTAAACAATCAGGCATCAGACTCCCAAGAGAAAACTCAGGAGTCGTCCCAGGAAGTAACCGATGGAAAAAAAGATACCCCAACGAAAAAATGACTGACGCATATACCGGTATGATGAGCATAGGACAAGGATACAGCCAAGCTACCCCACTCCAAGTCGCATCATTCCTCTCAACCATTGTCAACGGAGGTAAATACTACCAACCTAGAATCATTCACAAAACAAAAAACGAACTCACAAAAAAAGAAACACTATACTCACAAAAACACCAAATCAACCTCCTCCAAGAAGGCATATCCAAACAACACCTAGAAACCATCAAATACGGCATGAGACTCGCCGCTAACGCACCAGGAGGAACAGCAGGCAGAGCCAAACCAAACACTCCAGGAATAATAATCGGCGCCAAAACAGGAACAGCTCAAACTTCTGACAGAGGAATAAAAACACACGTCGCATGGACAGCAGCATTCGCACCCTACAATAAACCAAAATACGTTGTCGTTGTCGCAGTCAAACGCGGCGGAAGCGGAGGAAAAGTCGCAGCACCTCTCGTCAAACTCATTCTAGAATCCATCTTCGAAATAGAAAAAGGTAAAAAAGTAACCCTAAAGAAAACCCAGCCATACGAAGGCCACATGAACCTCATCGAAGAAACCATCATACCAGAAAACTCTAACATATCATCACTATTCTCTGACGGAGAAACAGGCAATGAAGCCAGTGCCGTCAGAATCATCAAACCAAAGATTAACCCAAACGCAGGAACCATTCCTAAAAAACCAGAACCATCAATTACCCCAGAGGTAGACCCCAGAGGCTCATCAACAACACGGCAAAGACCAAACATCATCAAACCACGCCGCAACCCAAATTCAAATTAAACAAAAAACTTAAACCAAACAAAAACATTTATCATGATCACTAAAATTAAACAAGCATTCGGATTCAGCGCCAGCGACCCAGACCCAAAAAAAGGAGTCACTCTCGTTATCAACTCAGAAAAACTTGAACGCAGAGTCGCTCTTCTAGAAAACAACAGCCTCGAAGAATACGAAGTAGAACGCGAAGGCGAAGCCAACATCGTCGGCGGTATATTCAAAGGAACAGTCAAAAACATCGAACAAGGACTCAAAGCTATGTTCGTTGACATCGGCATGGAAAAAAATGCATTCCTACACTTCTGGGATGCCATCCCAGCTGCCCTAGACGGAGGACTAGAAGAAATCCAGCGTGAAGGAAGACCCAAGAAAAAACAAAAGAAAATCACCTCTAAGGACATCCCTAGCATCTACCCAATAGGATCAGAAATCCTTATCCAAGTCTCCAAAGGCCCCATCGGTAACAAAGGCCCTCGTGTCACCACCAACGTCTCACTCGCTGGCCGCTACCTCGTCCTCATGCCATTCTCAGAACAGTTCGGTATATCAAGAAAAATTGACGAGCCTAAAGAACGCCAAAGACTGCGCAGAATCATGCAGAAACTCCAAGTCCCAGAAGGCATGGGCATCATCATGAGAACCGTATCCATCGGACAACGAGCCAGACACTTCGTCAGAGACCTCGCCATGCTACTAGAACAATGGAACGAAATCGAAGCAAAACGAGATGCAAAAAAAGCCCCAGTCATCGCATTCCAAGAACCAGGACTCATCGAAAGAACAGCCAGAGACTTCCTCACTGACGAAGTAGACCAAGTCATCTGTGACGACCTCGAAACCACAGAATTCATGCGCGAAATCGCAGGCAAAGTCTCCAGAAGAGCAAAAAGACGCATCATCCACTACCCAGCTAGACAATCCATCTTCGAAAAAATCGGTATCCAAAGACAAATAGACGAAGCCTTCCACCGCCAAGTCTGGCTCCCATGCGGTGGATACCTCGTCATCGACGAGACAGAAGCTCTCATCGCCATCGATGTCAACACAGGCAGAAACAAAGGATCTAAAGACATCGAGAAAATGATCACAGAAACCAACCTCGAAGCCGCTGAAGAAGTTGCACGCCAACTACGCCTGCGCAACATCGGAGGCCTCGTCGTTGTTGACTTCATCGACATGCGCCACAGAAAAGACCAACAAGCCGTCTACCGTGTCATGAAAGAACGCCTCAAGCGTGATAAAGCAAAAACACAAGTCATGCAAATCTCCGCCATCGGCCTCATGGAAATGACACGCCAGAGATTAAACGAATCACTCCGTGACTCCATGTACGAGCCATGCAACTACTGCCAAGGAAAAGGCAGGGTAAAAACCACCATGACCATGTCCGTCGAAATACAACGCCGCCTAAACACCGTCATCCAGAGAAATGAAGACAAATACGGTGACCTCATCGTCCTCGTAAACCCAGAAGTGCTCAACAGATTCAAAAAAGAAGACTCTAAAATCCTCATGGAACTAGAAAGAAGCCATAACGGCAGACTCATCTTCAGAACAGACGCATCCCTCCACAGAGAAAAATTCGCCATCATAGACGCCGCCACTGAAAAAACTATTGTCCAAGTCTAAATCACCACCAAATCCATTCACAGACAGCACAATGTCAAAAAAGAACACACAAGCCATCGAGGCAGACGTAGAAGTCGTCTCATCAAAAAAAAGTAACAAGAAAAAACAACCAAAGACACACTCAGAAAAAAAACAACCAAACAACCCATTCCCAGGAATGGCAAACATAGGCGGCGCTGAAGGCATGCCTGACCTTTCCGCTTTCTTCGGAAAAGATGGTATGCCTGACCTCTCTAAAATCCCAGGCCTATCACTTCGTCAAAGACTAACCTTCAAAGTAGTAGGCCTACTATCAAACCCCAAGCTAAGGTTCTTAAAAAGCAAATGGAGTATCCCCATCTGGGGTATCTTTGCCATATTCATCATCGCACTTGTCATCTGCGCGGCTATAGCATTCCTTATCTACAAACTAATAAGAGCCATAATTAATCCATACATTAACATATTCAGAAGAAAAAAAGCACTCTAACAGAGCCTACCCTCCCAACCTAATAGATCACTAAAATAATACCATTTGAACCGTTAGAATGGATTGATAGCACAACAAGATAGCAAGAGTAGCAAGGCAAGAGGAAATCGAATAGTGGACTATGCAACTGACGAATAACGAAGCTAATCTTGATATATTGTTTTGCACTTCAAAAAATCAGCTCTGCTACTGTTCCAAATATATTGAAACTACTATCAACCCAAAATAACTGTCAAAATGGTATTACTTAGACAGCCCCTCACTCCACTCACCCTCTGGAACTGATATCTCCTCCACCCGCTTCACCTTCAAAAGAGGATAAACCACCCCATTCTCACGCTCATAACTCATAATACCAGCAACCCTTACCCAACTATTATGTCCAATGTCAGGCGTCTCCCCATCAAACTCTATCGTCATCGGAACAGCCTGAGCATCCGCCGCACAACACGTCATCATCAGCCTAAACAACCGCATCCGCCTCCCATTCACATTCCGCTTAGGCTCATTCCTTAACTTCGCC
>CALGZA010000050.1 GCA_937934595.1 uncultured Verrucomicrobiales bacterium
GTCTTTTGATCTTAATGGGATGCACATTTTTATTTTGCCTTCTGGGGTTCCTGTTGCAGATAGAGCTGTTCCGTGTGGAATGAGTTTTAGGCATAGAGTCTGCATTACTATAGACTGTTCCCGAGACAATTCTATCCAGAGGACATCTGTTCCATATGCAGCTCTCGCTTCGTTTTCTATTTCTATGAGCTGTGCTTTTCTGGTGAGCTTGTTAGATGTTTGATCAGCGCCGATAGCATCAAGAGATTTAGATGCAATTGAGAGTAGGGTTCCTTTGAAATTATAGTAAGTTAAGCTGGTTATGACCGATATGATGAGCACTACTAAAAGCCAGATTATACGTTTTTTGCGTTTTTTTGCATGTAATGTTTTGTTCTGATGTATGAAGTTTTCGATATTCATGAGATGGGGTTATGAGTTGTTAGGGAGTGAGTTAGGAATTAGGGATGGTGGATTTGTTATTTTTTAAAGTGAGGTCTATTCTTGTTACAAGATTTAAATGAGTGGTTGTATTTCAGGTAGGGGTTTTATGTGGGAGATGTTTTTTTTTGATAGATTTGAATTTATTGATTAGGAGTTGCGTCCAAGGTAGTATGACTGATCGAACTAATACACGTGTTATGGCTGTTTCTTTTTTATCATTAGCTGTTTGCTTGTTGTTTAGTAGTTGTGGTGCGACGCTTTATGATTTTGTGTCATCTGATTTAGAGGTGGGTCCTGTTAGGGAGGTGCATCATCATAGGCGGGCGGTACATCGTGTTCCGGATTCTGTGCTGATACGGAATTCTGTAAGGGGGAGAGGTGTTGATACGAGGGTGCCTCATGTGAGGCATCAGGATACGCGGTTGAGGCATGCTGAGAGAGTAAGGAGAGAGCGTGCAAGAAGGAGTGATAGTATAAGGAGGAGTGATAGTATAAGGAGGAGCGATAGTACAAGGAGGTATGAGGAGGAACAGCGTGAACGAGCAAGACGGGATGCTAGGCATCGTTTGCAGGTAAGGGATCAGGCTAGGGAGCGGGCTCTTGAGCGGGCTAGGGGTGAAGCAAGGGAGAGAGATGAGTTAAGGGACAGGAGGCGTGAGCGTGAACGTGATGTGGCGAGAGCGCGTGAGCGCCAGAGGGAGCTTGATGATGCGAGAGCTAGAGAAAGAGACAGAGCTAGTGCGAGAGCACGAGAGCGAGCACGTGAGCGTGCGAGTGGTGATGCTGAGCGTAGGGGTGATAGGGGTGATAGGGGGAGGCGTGAGGGGAGTAGGAAGGAGCGTTTTTTAGATGCTAATAAGGAGCGGCTTCAGGATGCTCTGAGGCGCAAGCTAGGGAGGTAATGAATGTTGTGGTGTGTGGGCTCTGCTGATGGGGGTGTGGCATGAGCGGGGTTTATTTGTTAGGTGGTTAGGTTATTCTGGTATGATTTCTGGTGAAAGCATGTTTGTTAGAGATTGGGGTTGTTGAATGATTTTTAGTGTGTCTTTGTCTAGGAGTAATTGGGGAGTGGTGGGGAAGGAGTTGTAGTTTTTGAGTGACATGGAGGCGCAGTATGCGCCGGCACCTTCGATGACGACGGGGTCGCCGATTTCGGCTTTGTTTAGGGTGGCTGTGGTGAGTGTGTCTGATTCATCGACGGTGAAGACGTCTCCGCTTTCACAGCAGTGACCGCAGACGACGTAGTCTTGAGTTTCTGAGCTGTTGTTGATGATGATGATGGGGTGGTCTGCGGCGTAGAGTGCTGGGCGTGTGATGGTGTCCATTCCTGTGTTTAGCTTGAGGAATGTGTATCCGTCTTTTCCTGTGTTAGAGATGTCATCGACGTGACAGATGAGTGATCCGCAGTTGGCTGAGAGGTAGGTTCCTGGTTCTATTTCTAGTTTATATTGTTTGCCTGTGTTTTGCGCGTGTTGTGTGAATACGGATTTGACGAATTCGCCGACTTCTTGGAGGTTTGTGCTTTTTTCTGCTGACATTCTGGCGACTTTGAATCCGCCTCCTAGGTTGACAGTGTGGACGGAGGGGAATTTGTCAGCTTGAGCGAGTGTCATTTCGGTAACGGCTTTCCAGACATCTGGGTCTGATCCGGATCCGATGTGTGAGTGGATGCGTGTGATGTTGAGGTTATGTTTGGCGGCTATTTCAGCGGCTTGGTTGGTGTGCTCGTGCCAGATTCCGAATGAAGCGGATGGTCCGCCGACGTTGGTTTTTCTGTTTGATCCTGAGCCTGTTCCTGGGTTGACTCTGATGGAGATGTTAGATCCAGGGAATGCTTTGCCGAAGGATTCGATTTGTCTGAGTGAGCAGGCGTTAAATAGGACGCCGGCGTTTATTATTTCTGTGAGGTGTTTGTTTGGGAATTGCTGGCTGGTGAGTTGGATTTTTTCTCCTGGGATTCCGGCGTGAAGGCAGCGCATGACTTCATATTCTGATGATGCGTCAAAGTGGAGGCCCATAGCCTCGATGATTTTTAGTATGGCGAGGTGTGGGTTGGCTTTGAGAGCGTAGCGGGCATTGAATCCGAATGCGCTAGGGAAGGCTGAGACTTCTGAGCAGCGTTGTTCTATGGTTTTTCTGCAGTATACGTATGCTGGTGAGCCGACGAGGGTGATGGCTTTGGAGATGGTTTCTGGTGTAAGAAAGTTGAGTGATTCCATGTGCTTGACGTTGGTTTGAGTGGTCATAAATTGCAATTATTTTCTGTTTGAATCCTTTTCGAGTGTTTCTATTAGGGGTTCGAGGGTGATATTGATGTCATTTGAGCCGCCGTCTTTGCCTTTATTTCTCATGTGTCTGAGGATGGGTAGAGCTTGTGCGAGAGTGATCCAGGTTTGTTGTTGCCAGGTGTTTTTGTCATTGATCTCTGAGAGTGAGAGCGTGCAGCTTTTGAGCGTGTCTAGGATCTCTACTTTGACTTCGACTGTGACTAGTTGTGAGAGCTCGATGAGGAAGGGGATGGTGGGCTGGGCTGCGTGCTGGATACCGCCACTGCATATGAGTTTCCAGAGGATGTGGTTTGCTTTGATGGCTCTGGAGATTTTACGGGATGAGATGTCTTGGAGTAGTCTGGGGATACGGTCTGCAATACCTGATGAGGTTTTGTAGTGAGTCCATTCAACTTCACGGAGGCGCATCCATAGTGCTTGTGACATGATGTGGATTATTGGCTTTTGAAGAGGAATACTCCTTTTTTGTTGCCGACGCAGAGGTCGCTAATGCCGTCACCGTTTATGTCTGCTGCGTTGAGCTGGGTGCCTGCTCCTGAGTCTGAGTCTATGAGGTGAGGGATGAAGTGTGCGCCTTTGTTGTTTCTGACGAGTTGGTAGTAGTATAGGACTGCTGGGCCTTTGGCGTCTGGGTCTCTGCCGTTGTGAGCCCAGTAGCGTTTTCCTGTGGCGAAGTCTGTTAGTCCGTCGCCGTTGAAGTCTCCTTTGACTAGTGCGTGAGCTTGTGAGAATTTGACTCCACCTGTTCCTGGGGTGTTATTTTCAGGTATGAGTGTGTGTTTTTTGAAGTGGATTTGACCGTCTTGTTTTTGGTTTTCGAACCATGCGAGTCCCCATGCGTGAGCGCTGAGGCTGGTGACGATGTCTTGGTCTCCGTCACCGTCGATGTCGAAAACGAGCATTTGTGCGCCGCCTTTTTTTGATGATAGTTGGTATGGGTGGAATTTCCAGTTACCTGGATGGAGGTGGTTTTCTGGTGCTTGGTACCAGCCTTCTTTTTCTAGGATGTCTGGTTTTCCATCGCCATTGAGGTCACCGATACCTAGGCCGTGGTAGTATGGCGAGGAGGTTCGTTTTGGCGAGATGGGGTTGAATGTCCATGGTTTATGTGCGTTATCCCAGTCTGGTGTGAAGAATCCGAAGCGGCCGTTTTGCATGGCGATGAATTCTGGTTTTCCGTCGTTATTGAGGTCTGCCATTTCTGGTGATTCGTTACCGATTTTTTCTGCGACTCTGTGTTTCTGCCAATTTTGTGAGGGTTTTTCTGGTTGGAGGTAGAGGTCGAGGTGAAATTTTCCGTCATGTGAGACTTGGAAGATGTCTGGTTTTCCATCGCCGTTCATGTCTTGAACCCAGCTAAGGAATGAGTTGTGTGCGTATCCGCGTGGGGGTACGGCTTCACCTGCTCTGTAGCGGTGTTGTATTTTGAATTCTGGTCCTTGCCACCAGAGTGGGCCAGCGATGAGGTCAAGTTTTCCGTCGCTGTTTATATCACCGAATGAGCTACCTTCTGTGTAAACGCCTTTTTCGAGGATGATTTTTTGATGAGAGGGTTTGGTGCTTTGCGATTTATTATCAATGGCTGCTATGAGAACTGCAATGAGTGCTAGTGGTGTGGCGAGGTGGATGAATTTCATTTGGTTTGAGTTTCTATGGTGACAGGTGTTTTGCGGTTTGCTGATGTGACGGCGATGGTGAAGCGATCTTGGGATCCTCCGGCTGTTATTTCGATGTTTGCTGGTCCTGTTTCTGGGAGCTCGATGGGTTGCTGTCCGTCGAATAGTTCCATGTGTTTTGTTTCATTTATTTTAAGTGTGATTTGTCCGTTGATGGCTGGGTCTATTCCGAAGCGTGCGACATTCCATTTGATAAGGCTTCTGTCTTTTACTTTAGGGAGTTCGGTGGGGAGTAGTTCTCCGTTTACACGGCTGAAGTGTGGTTTCCATAGGAAGTTGTCTGATGGTTCAGCGAAGATGCTAGCTCCTAGGTGTTTTGATTCATCTAGTTCTTTGTTGTGGGGCTGGAGTATTTTCCATTTACGTATGAGTTGTTGTGGTTCTGTTTTGAATTCGCCTTCTTTTCCTAGTTCGGATAGGAATTTGATGAGGTCGATGAATTCGTCTTCTCTCAGGTTTGCGGTTAGTCCGGCGGGCATCATAGAGACTGGGCTGATGCTGACTGTTTTGATGTCTTTTCTAGCGATACGGATTTGTTTTCCTGAGAAGTCTCTGAGGATGACTTCTTCACGACCTTCGTTGATGAGTCCGCCGGTGTGAGCGTCACCATTTTTTTCAATGACTGATGTGGTGTGGTATCCTTCTTTGATTTTGTCATTGGGGTTTAGCATGGAGGTGATGAGGTAGTCTATCGGTGCGCTGGCTCCGATGCTGACGAGGTTAGGGCCGATGGGAGAACCAACTGGACCGATGGCGTGGCAAGCGATGCATTGCATGGATGAGCGGCGGTAGATGGTTTCGCCGCGGTGAGGGTCACCTTCTTTTTTGACACGTGCGATCATTTTTTCCATTTGTTGAGGAGTGAGTTTTTGTGTCATGGGTTTGAGGTTTCCTGCTTTTTTTAGTGCGGCCATGAGGTCTTTAGGGGGGAGTCCGGATGTTCCTGCTCGCTGGAGTGCAAGGCTAGCTATTAGGGGTGGGAGAGTTTGACCTTTGAGTGCTTGTGCTAGTGCTGAGGATGCTTTTGGGTTTTTTAGGAAGATGCTGATGAGGTTGTGTTGGTCAGCACCGTTGTCTTTTTTTAGTATATTTACTGCTGAGTTAGCGGCTTTTTGAGGAGCTAGTATGGCTAGTTCTTTTGTAGCGAGGATGCGAAGAGCTTCTTCATTTGAGGTGGTGAGTATTTTATGGAATAGTGAGATGGCTTGATCTCCTCCGAAAAGGCGAAGTGCTTTTGCGGCTGCGGAGCGTTTGTGGGGAGATGATGTGAGGGTTTTGACGAGTATTGTGCGGGCTGATTCTAGTTTCCAAAGGCCTGCTAGGTGTGCAGCTTTGTTGAACGTTACGGGGTCCTCACTTTGTAGTAGGGGGAGGATTTTTTCGAGGCCTGCAGTGGGTTGGATTTTTCTGATTTTTTTGGCTGTGATGAGGAGATCGATTAGTGATGGGTTCTTTGTGATGTATGGGAGGAGATTTTCGAGGTCATCTGGGTTTCCGACTTGGGTGATGACTGCGATGGCTGCTGTTTTTTTCTGGCCTGTGAGTGATCCTCTTTTGAGTCCGTTGAATATTGATTTGAGCGAGATGGGTTTGGCTAGTGATTTCATGGCGAAGAGGAGGTGGGATAGTTTTCCGCTGAATAGGTCTTTTCCTGATTCGATTTGTGGGACCCATTGGTTTTCGTGTTCTCTGACGATGGACCAGAGAGCGAAGTCTATGGGTTTGTCAACGGGGTGTTCGAGTGCTCTGAGGGCGATGGGGACTGAGAATGGTGATGGTTTCTGAGCGATGCAGCAGATAGCCCAGAGTCTGACTTGAGGGTCTGGGTCGTCGATGGCATTTCTGACTATATCTTGTGATTCGGGGAGTTCGTCATAGCGGTGGTAGATGACTCTTAGAGCTGCTGCGCGGTATTTTGGGTCTTTTGAGAGTGATAGTTTTTTGATTGCGTGATTGTTTGTGATGTTGATTGCTTGGAATGCCCACATGGCTTGGAGAAGTGAGAAGTCATCGTTAAGGTTTATGTTCCATGCTTCTAGGAGAGGAATGGATTTTGCTTTATCACGTTTTCGGAGTTCTGTTCTGGCGAGGTCGCGGTGGATACGTTCTTTAGATGTTAGGTTGTTAATGATTTGTTCGATGGATGCAGTGGAGAAGTTTTTTTTCTCGATGAGTGGTCTGTTTTTGAATGTGATGCGCCAGATTCTGCCGCGGGTGTGGTCTCTGCGTTTATCTCTGAAGTCAACTTCACCGTGCTGGATGATGGGGTTGTACCAGTCTGCGATGTAGACAGCGCCGTCTGGGCCCATTTTTATGTCGATGGGTCTGAATGCACGGTGAGATGAGCTGAGGAAGTCAGCGATACGTGTGGATGTGTATGTGCTGCCGTTTGGTTTTAGTTTGTATAAGTTAATTCTGTGGCCTCTGAAGTCTGGAGCGACCATGACTCCTCTGAGGTTTTTTGGGATGTGTGATCCTGATAGGATTTCTAGGCCGCAGAGTTTGGGTTGGCCTGGGTTGAGTCCGAGTAGTTTACGTTTAGCTCCTGGTGAGTAGCTGTAGACTGAGCGCGGGAAAATGTAGTTGATGCCGTGTCCACCTGCGCCGTCTGTAGCGAATGTCTGGCCGTAGTCGTCGAATACGAATCCCCATGGGTTTGCGAGGCCTTTGGAGAGTATTTCTACGCGTTGGGTTTCTGGTCTGAGGTGCCAGACGCCTCCGCCCATGAGTCTGCGAATGCCATATGGGGTTTCTAGGTGGGTGTGGATGTAGATGGATTGGAGGAAGTATATCATTCCGTCTGGGCCTTGTTTGAAGGTGTGTACGAGGTGGTGTGAGTCTTCAGTTCCGAATCCTGAGAGGACTACTTTACGTTTGTCTGCTTTACCGTTACCTGTGGTATCTTGAAGGAAGAGGATTTCTGTGGAGTTACTGACGTATGCTCCGCCATCGACTGGGAGGACAGCAGTGGGGATGTGGAGGTTGTCAGCGAATACGGTTCGCTTGTCAGCTTTACCGTCGCCGTTTGTGTCTTCGAGTATGAGGATGCGGTCATTTTCTTTAGCTCCTGGTTTGATGTGTGGGTACATGCCGCTGGAGACGATCCAGAGGCGTCCTTTTGAGTCAAAGTTCATCTGAACTGGTTTAGCAATCATTGGGTCAGCAGCGAAAAGCTCTGCTTGCATACCGTCTGGTAGGTTGAATGCTTTTTGTTGTTTCACTGGGTCTGGGTCTGGGATGTCACGGAGTCCACGCTGAGCGTGTGTGATGATGCCGGTGAATAGTGAGATGAGTATGATTTTAGAGATCATTATTTTGAATTTAAAATGGATGTTTTGAGAGTTTCGATCTCTTTTTCTTTGTTGGTGATAAGAGGGTCGAACATGGTGAGTTCTTTGGCGTTGTTTCCTTGCTCGTGTTTACGGAATAGGCGAAGGTAGGTTTCGTTTGCTGGGCGCCAGCGGTGGAAGAAGAGTTTATTTTTTTCGATGATTTTGAAACGGAGTTCGATGGTGTTTGTGCTGTATAGTAATTCTGTGGCTGGAGGAGTGAGGCCTATTGCTTTGACGAATATTGTGGCTATTGTATGATATCCACTTTTTGTGAAGTGAATTCCGTTGTTTGTGAGTTTTTTTCTATTGGTAGCGATTGAGTTGAAGAGGTCACCGAAGATGAGATTTTTTTTGTTAGCTAGTTTTTTGATTGCATCTGAATATATGGCGAGTTGTTTGTTGTGCTTGGTCATGTCTGGGAGTGGGTTGCCGAGGTTTTGTGCTGGTGGTGGTGAGATGAGAATGATTTGGCGAGGGTTGGCGGATTTAGAGATCATGTTGATGAGTTTTTCGTAGCCATTGATGAAGTTTTTCAGGCCATTTTTTCCATCGAATGCGGCTACTGCTCCGTAGCAGATGATGACTATGTTGGGTTTTATTTGAGTGAGGTCTTTTTGGAGTCTTTGGAATCCTTCTTTAGGTGGTCCGAAGTAGCTTCTGGCGTGTCCGAAGACTGTGTCACCACTCCATCCTAGGTTTCTGAATTTGAGGTTTTTTTTATCTGAAGCAAGAGTTAATGCGGTTTCGATGTAGCCGTATTTTTGGGCGCGTTCGATGATGGTGTTGCCGAGAAGGACGGTTACATCATTGTCTTTGAATGTCACAGCACCGAGAGGGCTAACCGCTAAAAATGTGAGTAAGACTATTATTTTGCTAAGCATTTGAATTACTTTAGGTGTTTACGATTGTGTTACAAGTGTGATCTATTGGTGATGGGTTATTTTTTGTGGCATTGGGTGTGGGTGGTTATGGGGAGTGTTTTTTGTTATATTGTTGTTTTTTAGTATGTTGTGTTAGGTGAACTGGGTGTGGTGAAATTAACCTTGTTTTGGTTGGTGCATGGGGCAAAATGTTAGTGTGAATATGAATGATAATTCTGATGATATGGAATCTGGAGTGCTGACTGAGAGAGATGTTCAGTCTGGTGTTGATTCTCTGAAGTTGTCATTGATAGAGAGGGCTGATGAGCTTAAGCAGGTGGAGATGAGGGCGGCTGCATTAAAGCGAGAGCATGCGGCTTTACTGGAGACTGTGTCTGATTATGATCAGCAGTTGAATGATTCTATAGAGGAGGTGGAGGCGATACAGGGTGAGTTAGAAGAGATTGTTTTTGAGTTGCCTGTGGCGGATGAGGGGGGTGAGGATGATATTGATTTTAGTTCTCTTCCTGAGAATTTAAAATCTGGGGCGTTGAGGAAGTATAGGGGTAGTAATAAGTCTGATGATGAGTATGCGGAAGAGCAGAATATAGCGGCTTTGATAAAGGAGTATAAGAGCCGGCTTGAGGGTGGTGAGTCAGTTCATGAGATAGCGTTAACGATAGCTCAAGCTGAATTTTTAGCTGAGGAGGAGCTGGCAATAAGGCTTAAGGTGCATTCACCAGATAGGACTTTTGGTGATTTACTTGAAGAAAGTGAGAGGCGTAAGGAGGAATTAGAGCCTCAGAGTATGGAGAAGACTTGGTCTGATGATGAGGAGGAGTATGGTGAGGAGGATCTTATACTTTTGGAGAGTGAGAGTAGTAAGAATTGGATTTTGAGTATGGTTATGGGAGTGGTGGCTGTGGCTGTGGCTGTGCTTATTTATTTCCATGTGAAGGGTGGGGATGATGCTGGAGTTATCATGGCAGTTGATGAAGAAGGAGAGTGGAAGGAGACAGATCCTGATGATGTAACTGGGGTTGTCTATACTAGCCCAGATAAGGCTGCTGAATTACGTAGTTATAAAGCGGGGGGGCTGAGTTTACTTAAGGAGTTTAATGGTTCAAGTGATCTTGCATTTCGTGCTTCGTTATGCCGTTTTCCTAATAGGGTTCTTAGGGATATGAAGGTTTATTACACGACACGAGAGATGAAGAAGCTTCAGGTAGAAGATTTTAAAATTAGTCCTAAGATGTTGAGGGTGGGTGGTAAAGAATACTTGGAGGCTGGAGTGCTCTATGCTGGTGAGGATGAGATGCGGCCTGTTTATTTTAGTAAGGGTGAGGATGGTGCTTTGAGGTTAGATTGGCATCATTATGTGCGTTATGAGGTATCGCCTTGGGATAGGTATTTAGAGGGTGGAGATGTGCGTGTTCAAGATAGGTATGTGATGGTTAATCAGGATGGTTATGAACATCCTGATTATTCTGAGGATGACTATGTGGCTCTGAAGGTTAGGGGCTGGGGAGGTAATGCTGTTAACTTATCAGTGGCTTACCTGAGTAAGAAGCATCCGATGTGCGAGAAGCTTTTGCTTGCGAATAACAATGGTCAGAAATTGTTTATTTTGAGTTTAAGGCATATAAATGATGTGACTCGTTCTTTAGTGGTAGAGGATGTTGTTTCATTAAGTGAGTTTTATGAGAGTGATCTTGAGGGTGGAGCTGAGGGTGGAGCTGAGGGTGATACGAAACGGTAAAACTGATAATAAAAAGCGGCCTCCGGATAAGGGAGGCCGCTTGTAGAAGCTATAATAGCTTATGAATGGTATGAATTAGAAGTGAATGGCGTGGCCGTCTGCGTCAAGAGTAGCTTCGTGAATAGCTTCTGCGAGAGTGGGGTGGGCGTGGATGGTTCCGTGTATTTCATCTGTGGTGCATTCCATTTCGAGGGCGAGGCCCATTTCTGCGATGAGTTCGGTAGCGTTGTCACCGATGATGTGAGCGCCGAGGAGTTCTCCGTGTTTCTTTCCGAAGAGGAGCTTGACGAATCCTTCTGTGTCTCCTGAGGCTTGTGCTTTACCGATGGCTGCGTATGGGAAGTTACCGACTTTGTAGTCGACTCCTTCTTCTTTGAGTGCGCGCTCGGTTTTACCGACTGAGGCTACCTGTGGGTGAGCGTATGTGCAGCCTGGGAAGTTGTTCACTTTACGAGGTGTGTGGCCTTCAACGAAGAGGCCTTCGACACATTGGACGGCTTCGAAGGATGCTGTGTGAGCGAGCCATGGTGGGCCTGAGATGTCACCGCAAGCGTAGACGCTTGGGATGGAGGTTTCATATCGGTCACCAACTTTGATGAATCCTCGGTCTAGTTCTGGCTCCATGCCGCCTGGGAGAACTGGTGCGACACCGATGGCAACGAGGCAGACGTCTGCGGTGATTTCTTCTGTTCCTTTGGCGTTTTCGACGGTGAGAGTGACTGAGTTTCCGTTGTCTTTAGTTCCGACTACTTTGCTGTCTACGAGGCATTTGATGCCTTGTTTTTTGAATGATTTGGTAAGTGTGGCGCCTATTTCATCATCTTCGACTGGGAGTAGGTTTGGCATCATTTCGATGATGGTAACTTTGGTGCCGAATGCGTTGTATATGTATGCGAATTCGACTCCGATGGCACCTGCTCCGATGATGACCATTTCTTTTGGTTGTTCTGGGAGAATCATCGCTTCTTTTGATGAGATGACAGATTTTCCGTTGAATGGTAGTGGTGGGAGCTCACGGCTTTTGCATCCTGTGGTGACGAGGATGTTTTTGCCTTCGATGATTTGAGATGATCCGTCTGCGGCGGTGACTTCTACTTTGTTAGGTGCTGCGATGTTTCCGAATCCTTTGATGTAGTCGACTTTGTTTTTTTTGAATAGGAATTCTATGCCGCCGGCGAGGCGGGTGGATACTTTACGTGATCTGCCGATGACTGATGACCAGTCGTATTGGAGGTTATCAAATGATAGGCCAAACTCTTTAGATTTTTTGGTGAGTGTTTGGTAGAGTTCTGCGTTTTTGAGTAGTGCTTTAGTAGGGATACAGCCCCAGTTAAGGCATGTTCCTCCGGCGCGTTCTACTTCCACACATGCTACTTTTTTGCCGAGTTGAGCTGCACGGATAGCTCCTACATATCCTGCAGGGCCTCCACCGATTACTATGAGATCATACATATTGATGTTTGGTTTGGTTTATGGCGGTTGGCATGGATTGCTATCCGCATCTGATGTTATGGAGACTTAGTGGGTTTGTGTATAAATTCAAATCTCAAATGATAAAAATGTGTGATTTTTTGTTTTTTGTAGAATATAGACTGGTTGATTTTGATTTTTTTGTGTTTAAGCGTTGTTATGCCAGCATTTCCTAAGCCAATTCATTTAGCGCACCAGATGATACGGGGGGTGGTGCGTGGTGGTGATGTGGTTGTGGATGCTACTTTGGGGAATGGGCATGATGCGTTGTTTTTGGCTGGATTAGTTGGGGAGGGTGGCTGTGTGATTGGCTTTGATGTTCAGTCTGCTGCGATAGAGTCATCTAGGGAGAGGATGGCGGCTGAGGGGATAGGTCATTTTGAGTTTCACCATGTGGGGCATGAGTGTATGGGAGGAGTTATAGGTTTGGAGTGTTTGCCTTTGTCTGTGGTGATGTTTAATTTGGGATATTTGCCGAATGCTGATAAGGAGATCATTACACGTGAGGATACTACTTTGGTTGCGCTGGATAGTGCATTGGAGTTATTGCGTGTGGGAGGGTTAATTAGTATTATGTGTTATCCAGGTCATGATGGTGGGGATAGGGAGTCTGAGGCGGTTAGTGAGTGGGCTAGGTTGTTGCCGCGCGAGGCTTTTAGGGTGGCTTGTTATGGCTTGCACAATGCGCCTAATAATCCTCCATTTTTGTTGATGGTGGAGAAGTTACGCTAGATGGTGATGGTGGCTTTTGTGCCGGTGAGGGGTGGTGCCTGGTTGGTGAGTTTGATGGTTCCTTGGTGAAGTTCGATGATTTCTTTGACGAATGCGAGTCCGAGTCCGCTGGATTTTTGTGAGCTGCCCGGCTTGCTGATAGAGTAGAAGCGTTCGAATAGGCGGGGGAATGCGTATTCTGGTATTCCTGTGCCTTGGTCTGTGATGTTTATGGTGGTTTTTTTGTTATGCTGGTTAGCGGTTAGTTCTATGGTGGTGTTTTCTGTTGAGAAGTGGATGGCGTTTTCTAGGAGGTTTGATAGGGCTGCGAGGAGTAAGGTTTCATCGCCTAGGATGGTGATGGAGGGAGGTGTGCTTATTTTGAATTTTATGTTGTTAGATTCTAGGCGGTGTGTGTGGCTGTGGCTGAGACGGTTGGCAAGTGCGAGTATGTTGATGGGGGTTTGTTTGATGAGCTGTGATTGGGCTTCGAGATTAGATAGTTTGAGGAGTCCGTCGATGATGCGTTGGGATCGGTTGGTTTCGTTTTGGATGTTAGTGAGGAATTTTTCACGTTGTTGGGCAGGCATTTTTTCTTGGAGGAGTTCTGATGATGCGCGGATGGCGGCGAGTGGGGATTTGAGCTCGTGGGTTAAGATTTGGGTGTAGTTTTCGACATATGATCTTCCGTCTAGGGTGTCTCGCATTTCTTTGAGTGCGTATCCGAGAGTGTTTACTTCGCGGCCGCGGCCGAGTTTGGGGAAGACGGGTTTTTCGCCTCTGGTGATGGCTTGTGCGTATGTGATGAGTTTACCGATGGGGCGGAAGATCCAGGTGAAGACGGCGATGGTGAAGACGATGATGCCGATAGCTATCATTGTAATAGATAGGCTAATCCATTGTCTACGCGAGGTGATAAATGGTCTGATGTCTTGTTGGGCTTTGTATACGGTAAGGGTGCCAATGATGTTATTTTTGTGTTTGATGGGGACACCGATGTAGAGGACTGAGCTTAGTGGGTCACTTTCGATGTCTCTGCTGGAGCGAGCTCCGTATTTGTTTTTGTTGGCGTTAAAGACGTCATTGAATTGTGACATGTCTTTGCCGGTGCGTTTGCCTGATGAGTCGAATATGGCTGTTCCTTCTTTGTTGGTGATGTAGATGTGTGTTCCTAGTTTTGTTTTTGTTAGTTTAAAGATTTTGGCACTGAATTGGTGTTTATGAGCTTTTTCGAGTGCTGTTTGTAGATTGCTTGTGTTTATATTTTCATCGGTTAGGTCTGATTCTATGATTGCTGAGAGAATGTGTGCTGTGTCGATGAGTGATTCTTCTGTGGCTTGGAAGGTTTGGTTTTCGAGGTCTTGGGTAAGGTATTTGTAGAGCATGAGGAATCCAGCTGTGGTCACAAGTGCCATGATGAGGACGACGAGGCGGGTGAGGCGGATTTTCATGTTTAGCGGTTTTTTTTTGGTTATTAAAAAGGCTCCTCAGTGAATGAGGAGCCTTAGGGTAGATAGGATTGTTAGTAATCTAGAATTAGACAGATACAGACTGAATAGTCTTGATCACGCGTGAGGCGATCTTGTATGGGCAACCCTGTGAGTTAGGGCGGCGATCTTCTAGATAGCCTTTGTAAAGGTCGTCTTTCACGAAGCTGTGTGGAACGCGGATAGATGCACCACGGTCGGCAACACCCCATGAGAATTTGTCGATTGACTGGGTCTCGTGAAGTCCTGTGAGGCGTTGGTCGTTATCTGGACCGTAGACGGCGATGTGTTCTTCAACGTTTTCTTCGAATGCGTCCATGAGTTTAAGGAAGTATTCTTTGCCACCTGTTTCGCGAAGGTATTCAGTGGAGAAGTTACAGTGCATGCCTGATCCGTTCCAGTCACCTTTGACTGGTTTACAGTGGTAGTTTACGTCGAGTCCGTATTCTTCACAGAGGCGCTGGAGCAGGAAGCGAGCTACCCACATTTCGTCAGCAGCGCGTTTAGATCCTTTACCGAAGATTTGGAATTCCCACTGGCCTTTGGCAACTTCTGCGTTAATTCCTTCGTGGTTGATGCCTGCTTCGAGGCAGTAGTCGAGGTGGATGTCTGAGATTTCACGTCCGATGTCACCGACGGCGCTGTATCCGACACCGCAGTAGTAGAGGCCTTGTGGTTCTGGGTATCCTTCTTCTGGGAAGCCGAGTGGGCGACCGTCTTGGTAGAGGAAGTATTCTTGCTCGAAACCGAACCAAGTTCCTTCATCATCAGCGATAGTGGCGCGTGCGTTTGATGGGTGAGGTGTGCCGTCTGGGAGCATGACCTCACACATGACGAGGATACCGTGCACGCGGGTAGGGTCTGGGAATAGAGCGACTGGCTTGAGGATACAGTCTGAGTCGCCTCCTTCAGCTTGTTTTGTGGAGGATCCATCGAATCCCCATTCTGGGAGTTGGTCGAGTGTTGGGAATTCATCGAATTCTTTGATGGTGCACTTAGTGCGGAGGTTCTGAACTGGTGAGTAACCGTCGAGCCAGATATAATCTAGTCTGTATTTAGCCATGTTATTATTTAATTGTGTTAGTTATTGGGTAATAGTTGTTGAAAGTTCAACTTGATCTATTAGGGAATTAGCAGTGTGTTAGCAGTTTTTGTGCCAATACCTGTGAATTTATAGAATGTGTATTTTGTTGAACTGTGTGAGACTTTTAGCGAGATGGAAATTTGTTGTCGAGTAAGACTTTTACAAAATCTGAATTTTATTTTTTGTTTAAGAGGAGGTTTTATGGGGATGTTGGGGTGTTGAGTTTGAGATTGATTGAGTTTGGTGTTGCAAATTGGTTGAATCTGGAGATTGTGCCGAGACAATTTAACATCACAAGTAATTATGACTGACAAGATAAGAAACATTGCGATTATCGCACACGTTGACCATGGTAAGACAACCCTCGTAGATAAGTTATTGGAGGCGGGTGGAGCTTATCGTGAAAACCAGGAAAAGGTAGAGCGTGCGATGGATTCGATGGATCTTGAGAAGGAGAAGGGGATTACAATTAAGTCAAAGAATACGTCTATTCATTGGGAAGATTATACGATTAATATCATTGATACACCTGGTCATGCTGATTTTGGTGGTGAGGTGGAGCGAGTGATGAAGATGGTTGATGGTGTATTACTAGTTGTAGATGCTTATGAGGGGCCTCAGGCACAGACTAGATTTGTATTGAAGAAGGCTTTGGCAGAAGGGTTGCACCCAATAGTAGTGGTGAATAAGGTGGATAGAGATTTTGCTCGACCTGAGGAGGTTCATGATATGGTTTTGGAGCTTTTCTTGGAGCTTGAGGCCTCTGAGGAGCAGTTTGAGGCACCATTTTTTTATGGTTCTGCTAAAAATGGCTACTTTATGGGGAATTTGAAAGATGAGCAGGTTGATATGGTTCCTTTGTTGAAAGGGATAGTGGATAGTGTTCCTGCGCCTGAGGCTACTGCTGATGAGCCGTTCCGTATGCTTGCTTCTAATATTGACTGGGATAATTATGTGGGGAGAATTGCACTGGGTAAGGTTTTATCTGGGCAGGCTCAGAAGGGTGATAGTATTTGGTTACACAGGAAGGATGGCACGAAGGTGCGTAGCAAGGTGAGCAGGGTGTTTGAGTATGGGTCTTCTGCGAGTGCTGAGTCTGCGATTGCATCTGCTGGAAATATAGTAGGTATTGCTGGATTTGAGGAGATAGATATAGGTGAGACGCTGGCGGCTTCTGAGGATGCTGAGGCTTTACCTTTTGTGAACATTGATCCGCCTACGATTCAGATGCAGTTTAGTATTAATGATGGGCCTTATGCTGGTAGGGACGGGAAGCATGTTACTTCTCGTGCTATTCGTGAACGTTTGATGCGTGAGGTGAAGACTAATATTTCTATTGAAGTTAGTGATTCTGAGAAGGCAGGTGTGTTTAATGTAGCGGCACGGGGAGCGATGCAGATCGCGGTTTTGGTTGAGACGATGCGTAGGGAGGGGTTTGAGGTTTTGGTATCTAGGCCTAGTGTTATTATAAAGAAAGATGAGCATGGGAAGCAGCTGGAGCCGTTTGAGACTCTTTATGTGGAGTGTCCAGAGGATGCTTTGGGTGGAGTGATGAAGACTTTGGCGAATCGTAAGGCGCGAGTTGAGAATATGGGTGTGAATGCTCATGGATCTACTCTTGAGGCAACTGTATCGACACGTGGATTGATTGGTTTTGAGTTTGAGTTACTAGGCCTTACTAGTGGTCATGGTATTATGTCTCATTTGTTTAAGGAGTATGCGCCATATTGTGGTGATATTACGACTCGTTCTACCGGGACTCTTATCTCGATGGCAACGGGGACTGCGATTCAGTATTCATTGCTTCCTCTTGAGGATAGAGGGAAGTTGTTCATTCAGCCAGGTGATGAGGTTTATGAGGGTCAGGTTATTGGTGAGAATCCGCGGATGGTTGACTTAGCTGTGAATCCTATTAAGGAGAAGGCTTTGACTAACCACCGCTCTGCTGGTAAGGATAATACAACTACTTTGGCTCCACCGATCATTATGAGTTTGGAGCGTGCTATTGAGTATATTAATGCTGATGAGTTGGTGGAGGCTACTCCTAACAGCTTACGCATCCGTAAGCGTATTCTTTGTCCTAATGAGCGTAAGCGTGCTGAGAAGCGTAAGGAGCAGAATAGTTAAATTTTATAAAGCTCTCTTACTTTTTTGGTGAGAGAGCTTTTTGATTTTGTAGACAATATCAGCAAACATGATTACGGAATGAGTGTGAGCTTGAGTGCCTAGTCATTAAGTAATGAAAGGTGCTCATTGGTCTGCGATTTAGATAATTACATTGGTGGAATGAAGGCTGGAAAGCGTGTTTTCCGTTATTACTAGGATGTCTGTATCTGATACTCTTTTTCTGAGGATTTTATGTCTCTCAAGGAGTAGAGATTTTCTTTTAGGGGTGATGAAGTGTTACTTGATTGGCGTGAGTTTTTGAGAAGTGCTTTAGTTAGATCAATGGATACGCCGACGTATTTTTCTTTAGCGAACAATGTGATGTATAGGTTTGAAGATTCTTAGGAGGTATTTATTATTGCTTTTGATTTCTTTTCAAGCTGTTGTAATGGTTGTTTATTAATAATTTACTATCATTGAGTTAGGGTGAATTTGATTTCAGAATTGATGGGTAGGTTAAATGTTTTTGATTAGATAGGAGTGGGTGTTGAGTTTTTTTCTTTTTTCTTGAATAGACTTTATGGTGGTGGCGTCATAAGGGGTATGAAGTTAAGACAAAGAATGTATTTGATGTTGATGGTGGTGGTGGTTTCTTTATTTTCAAGCTGTGCACAGAATGGACACTTATCAGTAAGTGAGCCTTCAGTTTTTGAAATAGAGGAGGAGCCTGAGCCTGAGGGGTTTGGGTGGTGGTTATTTGATACGTTGTTGGGGAGTGATCCTGATGCGGATTATATTGATGAAGATGAGAGGCAACGAGGAGCTGATAGGGCTAGGAGAAATTTTACTAAAAATAATGGTGATAGCTTGAGAGAGAAGTTAGAACAGAAAAAACGATAGAGAATACAACAGAGAACACAATAGAGAACATTGATTATGAAAAATACGATTAAACAAAAAATGGCTGCTGTAGCGATGGCAGGGTTGGTAACAGTAACTCAGGTAGATGCTGCTGGTGATTTTGAGGCTGGTGTAGGTTATATGGAGTCAGCGGAGAGGGCTTTTGGATTTATTAAGGGTCAGGGCGTGGTGTATCAGGATGAGGTGGCTAGTCATAAGATAGGTTTAGAATATATAGGTTATGATGAGACATTGGATTCATCTGCGAATACGGATTTATTGTTTACTACGATTGTTTTAAACTACGAGGTGGAGTACCAGATGAATCCTGCTTTTTCTGTATATGGTGGCGTGGGTATAGGTGGCCAGTTGGTCTCATTGGAGTCACCTGTGGGCGATCTTGATGATGATTTGTATGGGTATGCGCAGGTGTTTGCGGGGGTGAGGGCACGCTTAAGTGATAGTATAGATTTTAAGTTGGGGGTAAGGAGGATGTTTTTTGATGAGTATGAGTTGTTAGGGATATCTGGTATTAAGCAGGAGCAGACTTGGGGTTTTGAGGCTGGTTTTACTTTGCGTTTTTAGTGGGTGTTTTGTGATGTTTAGGCTCGTGATTCTTTTGTTAGGGTCACGGGCTTTTTGGTTTTATGGGGTGTGCTTGTATGGTTATACAATGGGTCTGGTTGAATTTTTTATTTCAAGAGAGGTTTATGTATTCTGTTGGTTTATTTTGATGGATGTTATACCATTTTACAGTTATTCTGGGCTGATAGTAGTTTCAATATATTTGGAAGCAGCAGCTGAGCTGATTTTTTGAAGTGCAAAACAATATATCAAGATTATCTTCGTTATTCGTTAGATGCATAGTCCACTATACGCTTTCCTCTTGCCTTGCTACTCTTGCTATCTTGTTGTGCTATCAATCCATTCTAACCGTTCAAATGGTATTACTCGAAATGTGTGATAAATCCTGAGTGAGACTTAGTGTTAGGCGTGGTATGAGGATGAAATTAAGTTTATTAGGTGAGGAGTTCTAACAGGGTGGGAAGCATTTTAGTTTTTAAAAAAAAAGAGGTTTACAGCAGGATTCAAGATGGAATAGGGTTATGGTTTTACTAAAAGGGAGGCTGGTTTAGCGAGTCGTCGTATCGGGCTTGGGGGAGTTTTAAAAGATTAGATAAGCGATGCTTCAGTTTAAGTCATGATGAAGGGCTTTCAGGCTGGTGATTGATGGGTGGTCTTTGTTTGCTTTTATGTAAGGATGTCTTTTATGATGTGGCCGTGGACGTCTGTTAGTCTGAAGTTGCGGCCTTGGTGTTTGTAGGTTAGTTTTTCGTGGTCTAGTCCTAGGAGGTGCATTAGTGTGGCTTGGAAGTCATGGACGTGAACTGGGTTTTGTGTGACGTTACATCCGAATTCATCTGTTGCTCCGTATGTGATGCCTGGTTTGACTCCTCCGCCAGCCATCCAGATGGTGAATGCATAGGGGTGGTGGTCGCGGCCCCATTTTTTTGTGTCTTTGATGTTACCTTGGAGGAATGGAGTTCGCCCGAATTCACCTCCCCAGATGACGAGTGTTTCGTCTAGCATTCCACGCATTTCTAGGTCTTTGATGAGTGCTGCTGAGGGTTGATCTGTGTCTATGCATTGAGTTTTGAGTTGGTGGTTGAGGTTGTTGTGTTGGTCCCAGCCTGCGTGCATGAGCTGTATGAAGCGTGTTCCACGTTCTGCGAGGCGGCGAGCCATGATGCAGTTGTATGCGAATGATCCTTTACGGTTAACGTCTGGTCCATACATGTGTAGGATGGATTTTGGCTCTTTGGAGAGGTCTGTTAGTTCTGGTACGGATGTTTGCATTTTGTATGCCATCTCGTATTGAGCGATGCGTGTAATGATTTCTTGGTCGTTGGTTCTTTGGTAGTGTTTTTGGTTCATTTCGGCGATGGCATCTAGTTGTTTTCTTCTTATTGATTTATTAATGCCGGTTGGATTTTCTAGGTAGAGTACTGGGTCTCCTCCGCCTCGGAATTTTACTCCTTGGTGAACGCTGGGTAGGAATCCGCTGCCCCAGTATGAGTCGTAAAACATTTGTCCGCATGATGCTTCTTTGTCTACGGATGTCATGGCGACGAATGTGGGTAGTTCTTGATTCATGCTGCCTAGTCCGTAGCTGAGCCATGATCCGATGCTGGGTCTGCCGAATCTTTCACCCCCCGTGAGGAAGAATGTGATTGCTGGTGCGTGGTTGACCTGGGTGGTGTGCATGGATTTGATGAAGCATAGTTTGTCTGCGATGCTTGCGGTGTATGGGAGGAAGCTGGAGACTTGTGCGCCACTTTGGCCGTGCTGTTTGAATTTGGTTATTTCTGCAAGTATGGATTTTGTTTTGTCAGCGGTCATGGTGCTGAATCTTTTGTCACCGAGGAATTCTTTTGGTATTTCTTTTCCGTGCCATTTTTTTAGCGCGGGTTTGTGATCAAAGAGGTCTACGTGGGATGGTGCTCCGTTTTGGAATAGGTAGATTACTCTTTTGGCTTTTGGGGCGTAGTGGCTGAGACCTGCGAGTGCTGAGGGTAGCATGTTAGAGAGGGCAGCGGTACCGAGGCCGAGGGCGCCTTTGGAGAAAAATTGTCTTCTGGTGTAGAGCGCGGATTGTTCTGTTAGAGGGTCCATGGTTATTCTTTGGTGAGTGTTTCGTCTAGGTTGAGGAGGATGGAGCATAGTGATGCCCATGCGGCATGGATGGAGGGGTTGAGTTTAGGGTTTCTTTTTGAGTAGCCTTGGTTGAGGAGTGCTATGGCTTGATTTGGTGATTTTTTGTATTCTGTGATGAGGTTGTTTAGTGTTTTGGTGAGGAATTGAGTTTCTTTGGGTTCTGGGTGTCTTGCTGTGGCGAGTTGGAATGCGAATGTGATGCGTTTGTTTTCTGGGAGGCTGAGGATACGTTCTGCCATGGCGCGAGCTGATTCAACGAATAGTGGTTCGTTGAGTGTGGTGAGCGCGTGCATGGGTGTGTTTGTTCTGTTCTGAACGACTTCACATTCTTGGCGTTTTGCGTTGTCGAAGAACATGGTGGGTCCGACTATGCGTCTCCAGAAGATGTATAGGCTTCTGCGGTAGATGTTTTTGTTGGTGTCTGGTTGGTATTTGATTTTTCCGAATGTTGCTTCTGCCCAGATGCCTTTTGGTTGGTATGGTTTGACTCCGGGGCCGCCCATTTCTGTATTGATGAGTCCTGATATGGCGAGTGCTTGGTCTCGCAGCATCCATGATGGCATGCGGTATCTGGGTGCGTGCGTGTAGAGCTTATTTTCTGGGTCTATTTCTTTTGACTTGGGGTTTATTTTGGAGCTTTGGCGGTATGTTTTGCTGGTGACGATTGTTTTGTGTATTTGTTTTACGTCCCAGCCGTTGTTTATGAATTCTGTGGCGAGCCAGTCTAGTAGCTGTGGGTGTGTGGGTTTGGCGCCTTGGCTACCGAAGTCTTCGACTGTGGTGACGAGTCCTTTGCCGAAGAATGTTTGCCAGTATCTGTTGACGATGACTCTTGAGGTTAGAGGGTTTTTGTTACTGACTAGCCATTTAGCGAGTTCTAGGCGGTTGAATTCTGTGGTGTTTTGTTTATTGTTTTTGTTATTGTTTAGGAATTTTGGTATTCCTGCAGTGACTAGTTTGTTAGTGGGTTTGTCATAGGCGCCGCCGTCTAGGATGAATGTTTTACGTCTTTTTTCTGGAGGGAGGTGATCCATTATCATGACGTTTGGGATTGTTCTTTTGAGTTTACGTTCTTGTTTTTTGAGTGTTTTGAGTTTTGTTTTGTGGTCTATGTTTTTTGGGTTTGAGGTGTTGTGTTTTTTTATTTTTTTTATGATGGATGCTAGTGATTTTTCTTGTTCTGGGTTGGTGTGGAACATGATGGGTTTAGCTCTGCCGTATCCTTGTTTGCCCGTTTCTGAGGTTTGGTTAAATATGTCGTAAAGTTTGAAGTAGTCGTGGTGTGATATGGGGTCGTATTTATGGTCGTGGCATCTGGCGCAGGCGACGGTGAGTCCGAGCCAGATTGTGGATGTTGTTTCGACACGATCCATGACATTTTCGACTCTGGTTTCTTCTGGGATTCTGCCTCCTTCGTTGTTGTATGTGTGGTTTCTGTTGAATGCTGATGCGAGTCGTTGTTGTTTGGTGTTGTTAGGGAGCATGTCACCTGCGAGGATTTCTTTGGTGAATTGGTCAAATTTGATGTTGTTGTTGAGGGCGTTGATGAGCCAGTCACGCCAGGGCCACATGCTTCTGGTGGGGTCATTTTGGAATCCGTCTGTGTCTGCGTAGCGGGCTGCGTCTAGCCATTCCCATGCCATTCGTTCACCGTATCTGGGTGATGCGAGGAGTCTGTCTACGACTTTTTCGTATGCGTTTGGTGATTTGTCTTCAATGAAGTTTTTGGTTTCTTTTGGAGTGGGTGGTAGGCCTGTTAGGTCAAGGGTGACTCGTCTGATGAGTGACTGTCTGGGGGCTTCTGGTGCGATGCTGAGTTGTTGCTTTTGTGCCTTTTGTGTAATGAAGTAGTCGATGGGGTGTTGGTTGAATTGTATGGTGTTGTTTGGTTGTATGGGGCGGAATGCCCAGTGTGCTGACCAGGTTGCTCCTTGGGTTATCCATTGTTTGAGGAGTTCTATTTCTTGTTGTTTTAGTTTACGTTTGGTGGTGGGTGGGGGCATGATTTTGTTGTCATCATTGGATGTGATGACTTGTATTATAGCGCTTTTCAGTGTTGATCCGGGAGTGACAGGTTTTATTCCGTTATGTTCTGCGAATAGGCCTTCCCGGGTGTCTAGTCTGATGTTAGCTTCTCTGGTATTAGCGTCTGGTCCGTGGCATGCGAAGCAGTATTCGGACAGGATGGGTCTGATCTGGCGGTCAAAATCTATTATTCTATCTGCGTGTAGGATTGATGCAGATAGGCTGAATACTATTACAAGCGTATGTAAATATGTAAGAACCATGGGGTTATTATGTACTATTGGAATTATTTGTCATGCATTTTGCTGTTTACTTGTCGTTGGTGTATTTTGTTTTTTTGATTAATGTTGGGAGGGGTGGTGAAAAATTAGCTAGTGCAACTTGGGTTAAGTGGTGTAAGATATTTGTAGTTTTTTAAATATATTATGATCAAAATTAAATTAATCGTCTTATCTATGTTAGCTATGGGTTGTTTGGCTAGTGGAGAGAGTTTGTCTGAGGGAGGGTTTGATGCGAAGTATATCAATGAGAAGTCACATTTGTGGCCTTTTGATAATGCTGGTAAGGTGCTTAATGTGGATACGGTAGGTAAGAAGTTCGATTTTTTGAAGAATACAGTTTACGATAAAGAGATATTAAACAAGGTCATTGGACGGGCATGGAATGTGGTACATTGGACAAAGGATACGACATTTATACAGAAGGATATGGTTCATGATTTTAGTAAGCTTGAGGGTGAGGTTATCGTGAAATTTTTTGTTGGTAATGCTGATGAGGTTGAGAAGATGTCTAAGGGTGTGGCTTTTATTTCTAATAAGGCTACCGTTTATGCGAGTGCAAAGACTGTAGAAGGAATAGAGGTGGGGGAGCAGGAGGTAGTGGGGTTGTTCAAGGCAGATGGTTTGCAGTCAGGAATTATTATGATGGGTGACAAACCTGTGCAAGTTAAGACGTCTTGGAAGCTGCCTAGGATCACTATTTTTAAAGATGTTCATGCTGGGGTTTTGAAGGGAGGGCACTGGTCAGCTAGGATAGGAGGCAAGTCTGTAGGTGACAGGTTTATTGCGACTGGTATTGAACTTACGTCTATTGCTAGTCCGACTGAGAATGATGACCCTAAGTTGCCGAGGTTGTTAGTGATAGGTGATTCTATCAGTATGAATTATGGTAAGGCTGCGAAGGAAGCTTTAAGAGGGGTGGTGAATTATCACCGTAATGAGGGGAATAGTTATTCTTCTAACTATGGAGCTCAGTATGTGAAATATTGGTTGGGTGATTATAAGAAGAAGGGTCAGCAGTGGGATGTCATTCATTTTAATCATGGATTACATGATTTGAAGCAAAGCGGGCCTGATGTTCCTTATGCGATGAGTCTGGAGAACTATAAGATGTATTTGCATCTTATTATAAAGGAGCTCCAGAAGAGTGGTGCGAAGTTGATATGGACTAGTACTACGCCAGTTCCGAATGATAAGGGTGGTCCACATGGCCGGCAGAAAGGGGCTGAATTGGCATTTAATAGGGCGGCTAAGGAGGTTATTTCTAAATACCCTGATATTATGATTAACGATCTTTGTGGGGTTGTTCATGGATCTGAGGTCTTTGATAATTTTAGGAAAGGCTCAGATGTGCATTATTATAATGCTGATGAGCGTAAGGTTCTGGGTGATGCTGTAGCTGAGGTGGTTAAGAAAGCTCTACAGGTTAAGAAATAGTTAGATTTTAATAATATATGAAAAGAAACTTTATTTGTGGTTTGTTCGTAGCTGTTGGTTTGACTGCGGTTACGAGTTTAGGGGCAGAGAAGCTTAAGAAAGAGAAGCTTCAGATTGTATTCTGCTTTGGGCAATCTAATATGGTGGGAACTGCGAAAGTTCCTACGGTGTGGTATTTGTCACAGCCTCAGTATATTCCGCCTAAGGAGTCTGCTGTTTTAAAGACTAGGTATTTTGATTGGAATTTTTATTGGAGTGGGGTTCGTTATTATCAGGGGCCAAGGAAACAAGAGCTTTTAGATTTAGTTCAGGCTCGCAGAAACTCACGAGTGAAATGGCGGCAGCGTATAAGGGGGCATAATGGAGTGGTGTGGAAAGAGGAGTGGGGTAAGAATCCGGGTTCTGGGCGAAGTAAAGTTTACCCTTTTTTAGATCAGAAAGCTGAGGAGGAGGGGATTTACAAGAAGATGGCAGAGATTTTGGAATCTGAAGAGAATACGTTTAATGTAAATGATGCTTATGCCGAGCTTATTTCAAGGGGGGATACGAATGCTGAAGAGCTGAGGATGGCGAATGAGCATTACCTGAAAGGGGTAACGGAAGCTGATTTTACTGCTTTTGATGAGGCTGTAAAGGAGGCCAACATTGATCCGAAGGATCAAAGTGAGAACTGTGAGAAAAATAGGGCTATTTATGCTGGGTTGGCACAGAAGCATTTGGGCTTGCCTATTGCAAAGCGCACAAGGATTTTTGGTTATGGTGCGATAGCTGGATCTGAGGGGACTAGTGCGACTGGGAGGATTACGCATGGTCCATTGAGTGTTGGTTATGGTGGTGGGATTACTAGTATAGGTCCTGAATATGGAATAGGAATGGCTCTGGAGCGTGAGATAGATGCTCCCATATTGTTGGTCAAATGCTCATGGGGTAACACCTCGATAGCTGGAGCTTGGCGAACTCCGTCTTTAGATGGGGTGGAAACTTCTTATGAGAAGTCAAGTAGAGAGGCATCAAACGCAAAGAGAAAGGCACAGGCTAAACTTAAGGGTATAGCTTACAATCCTATTATGGCACCTGAGAAAACAGGCAAGCTGTCATGGTGCTGGGATCAGGTTTTGCCACAAGTTGATAAGGTTTTGGCAAATCCAGGTAAATATTATCCAGGTTATGACCCTGAGGTTGGATATGAGGTAGCTGGGATGGTTTGGTTTCAAGGTTATAGTGACAAAGATAATCCTGCATACGGTGAGCTATTATCTGAGCTTATTAGGGATTTTAGGAAGAAGGTGAAGACACCAAGGATGCCAGTAGTCTGTGGTACACTTGGGATGGTAGGTTTCAAGTCTCAGGCGTTTGCAGAGGCTGCGAATCAAGGGATGCTAGAGGCTTCACAAATGCCTGATCTGAAGGGTATGGTTGATGTAGTGAATACTGCGCCTTATTACCCCTTGGAGCTTAGTTTACTCAAGCAGGTTATGCAAACTGCTGGGAAGGGATCAGCGGAGTATGAGAAGGCTTTATTGATGTTAGGTCGTGCTACTAGTAATAAAGGATTTCATTATCATGGTAGTGCAAAGTGTTTTATTTTGATGGGTGATGCTATGGGGCGAAGTTTGGCCAACCTTATTGGCGGTGGTGAGCCTAGTGTTGATGGAGAGAAACTTTTAAAGAAATGAGGTGTTTCATGTATTATATATTAAATTTATTATTTTTAGGGTTTTTGTCATCGTTGGTATCAGCTTCAGAGGAAACAGATATCGTAGTTTATGGTGATGGATCAGGGGGAGTGACTGCTGCTGTTCAGGCTGCACGCATGGGTAAGAAGGTGGTCCTGGTGTCTCAGTATGGTCACTTGGGTGGGTTGACTAGTAGTGGGCTGGGATGGACGGACATTGGGAATACGGCTATTCTTGGAGGGCTTTCACGTGAGTTCTATCACAAAGTTTATAAATATTATTTAAACGATAAGGCGTGGAATCACCAGCCGAGGAATTTATATCAGAATAAGAATCAGGGTAGGGGCTTGGCTCTTGATCCAAAGAGTGAGCTGGCTTCTGCATTTGAACCGAAAGTAGCGGAGGCGGTTTTTGATGCTATGGTAAAGGAGGCTGGGGTAAGGGTGATTAAGGGCAGGCTTGATCTGAAGCGAGGGGTAGAAAAGGTAGAGAAAAAGATTATTGCTATACGTTTGGAGGGTGGGACTGTTTTAAAAGCTAAGATGTTTATTGACGCTTCATATGAAGGCGATTTACTAGCTGCTGCGGGAGTGTCTTTCTCTGTTGGCCGTGAGTCTAATAGTGAATTTAAAGAGTCAGGTAATGGTATAACTGGACGAGCGAGAAAGAATCAGATGCGGAAAGGGATAGATCCTTATGTTATAAAAGGAAAGCCTGAGAGTGGGCTTTTGCCTGGGGTGAATGTGACGATGGGAGGGGAGGTTGGTGATGGTGATCATAGGCTTCAAGCGTATTGTTATCGTATGGTGCTTACTCGTCATGCGTCTAATCGAGTGATGGTGAAGAAGCCATTAGGTTATAAGGATGAGGACTATGAGTTATTGTTCAGGACAATAGAGAAGGGGAAGAAGGGTGGTTTTTTTAAGACGAGTATGATGCCAAATCTTAAGACGGATTCTAACAACACAGGTGGGGTATCCTGTGATTTCATAGGAGGTAACTATGGTGATGGTTGGGACTGGACTACTTTAAGTCACGGTGAGCGTGAAGTTGTGGCTGCGAAGCATAGGGACTGGCAGCTTGGTTTGGTATGGACGTTACAGAATCATTCAAGGGTTCCTGAAAAAGTGAGGGAGATACATGCTGGATGGGGTTTACCTAAGGATGAGTTTAAAGATAATGGTCATTGGCCTTATAATCTTTATGTGAGGGAGGGGCGTAGGATGCGTTCTGATTTAGTGATGACTGAAAACCATTGTAGAGGGAAGTTAGCAGTAGTTGATCCTGTAGGTATGGGTGCTTATACTTTGGATTCTCATAATACCCAGCGTTTTGTTTATAAGGGAATGGTTCAGAATGAGGGTGATATTCAGCGTTCTCTGGGAGGGAAGCCTTATGGTATTTCATATCGATCTATTGTGCCGAAGTCTGGTGAGTGTGAGAATCTATTAGTGCCGTGGGCGCTCTCTTCCACTCATATTGCTTTTGGCTCTATCAGGATGGAGCCTGTTTATATGGTATTAGGTCAGAGTGCTGGCACTGCAGCTAGTATAGCTCTTGATAGGGATTGTAGCGTTCAATCTGTGCCATATGATATATTACGACATCGTTTGCTAAGTGATGGTCAGCGATTGCCTGCATTGGTGAAATAGGGTGAGTTGAGTGGATTTTCTGGTAATATGGTAGTCTTTTTTCTCGCTTATGAAGCATAATGAAAATAGCTTTTATGTCATCATCTGTGGTTTACATTCTGGGATTGAATGTGGGCTTTGATGAATGGAGTGCTAATTTGCACCTTATTTTAATACTACAATAATAAAAAAATGACTGGGTTACTCTATTTAATCGCTATTTTACTAATGACTGTGGCTCCTTACGTTGCTGTGGCTCAGACGAAAGGGACTCCTCCAGACTTCACAAAGGGAGGCAGGGTTCCTGCAGGCGCTGTGCATGATTGGAATTTAGGGGCGACGGGGGCGAGAGGGTGGATGTATAGTGAGGCTATGGTTACAAGTGGTGCTAGGCAGATTAAAGTGACTAAGGTGACTAGCGGATCTCCAGCAGATGGGGTGCTTAAGGTTGGTGATGTGATACTTGGGGTTTCAGGGAAGCGGTTTTCTTATGATCCGCGTACTGAGTTAGGCAAAGCGTTAGTAGCTGCGGAGGCTAACAGTGGAAATTTGTCATTGATTCGTTGGCGTGGGGGTAAGACCGAGAATGTGACACTTAAGCTGGCTGTTTTAGGTTCTTACAGTGCAACGGCACCGTATGATTGTGCGAAGTCGACGCGAATACTTGTGGAGGGATGTAAGGCGCTGGCAGCGAAGGTAGCTCATCCTTCATACAATGAGAACCCTATAAGTAGGTCGCTAAATGCTTTGGCTCTATTAGCTAGTGGTAATCCTGAATATTTGGCATTGCTCAAAAAGGAGGCGAAGTGGGCTTCTGAATATAGGACGAATAGTTTTCAGACATGGTTTTATGGTTATGTTATCTTATTTCTTTCTGAGTATTCCATGGTTACGAATGATGAGACTGTGATGCCGGGGCTGAAGAGGCTTGCTATGGAGGCGGTGAAGGGACAGAGCGCTATTGGGTCATGGGGTCATAAGTTTGCAAATGCGAAGGGACGTTTGAGTGGTTATGGTATGATGAATTCACCTGGTGTGCCATTGACTACCTCATTGGTTATGGCCCGGGCAGCGGGTGTGAAGTCTCAGGCGTTATCAAAGGCGATTGAGCGTAGTGCGAATTTGTTACGCTTTTATGTTGATACTGGAGCTATTCCTTATGGAGATCATCATCCATGGATAGAGAACCATGAAGATAATGGGAAATGTGGTATGACTGCGGTTTTATTTAGTCTTTTGAATGAGCCTGCTACAGCGGAGTATTTTTCAAGGATGAGTGTGGCTTCTCATGGACCGGAGAGAGATTCTGGGCATACTGGTAATTTTTTCAACATTTTATGGTCGGTTCCTGCGATTGCTCACTCTGGGCCGCATGCAACTGGTGCTTGGATGAAGGAGTTTGGTGGTTGGTATTTTGATTTAGCACGGCGTTCGGATTTTACATTTCCTTATCAAGGACCGCCTCAGAAGAATAATGATAGCTATCGAAACTGGGACTGTACTGGATTATATTTACTTTCATACGCGATGCCACTGAAGAAGATATATCTCACTGGTAAGAAGGCTTCTCCTGTTCCTCAACTATCGGCGAAGGCAGCGCATCAGCTCATACTGGATGGGCGGGGATGGAGTAATGTGGATAGGTATAGGGCATATGATAAATTAAGTGCGACTTCATTGCTTTACCGTTTGAAGAGCTGGTCACCTGTGGTGCGGGAACGAGCTGCGATAGCTTTTGCTAGGCGAAAAGGTAAGGCTCCTATAGATGCATTAGTCGCTTTACTAGAATCACCTCAGCTTTATGCTCGCTTGGGGGCATGTCAGGCACTGGCTAAGTTTAGAGGTAGGTCAGCTCCTGCAGTTCCTGCCCTCAGAATGGCGTTGAAAGCGGATCATTTATGGCTTCGAATTAAGGCAGCAGATGCGTTGGCGGCGATAGGTAAGCCGGCTATGGTTGCTGTGCCTGAGCTGTTGCATATACTTACGAAGTTGGATAAGAAAAAAGATCCACGGGGTATGGAGCAACGCTATCTCTCATTTGCGTTGTTTAATCATCGTGATGGTTTGTTAGGTCGCTCACTGGAAGGTGTAGACCGTGCGCAACTATTCAAGGCTGTGAGAGCAGGGTTGAAGAATCAGGATGGGCGTGCTCGGGGCAGTTTTAGTTCTGTGTATAGGAATTTGACTTATGCTCAGTTGAAGCCTTTATTGCCTTCAATTTATAAGGCAATAGTGGAGCCGTCTCCGAGTGGGATTATGTTTTCTGATGAGATCCGGATGAGTGGCTTGAAGTTATTAACCAAGCATCATGTTAGCGAGGGGATTGAGTTATTAGCTGATTATGCAAAGAACCAAAAGCCTCATGCGAGTGAGAAGCGGATTGTTGAGGTGATGAATTTGCTTAAGAGCTATGGGGTTCATGGGAAGCGTGTTATACCGAAGTTGCAGGGTGTTATTACCTACTTTGAGAAAGAGGAAAAAGATTTTCCCAAGCATTTGAGTTTAGGCAAGGCGAAGGTTGTTAGGGAGACGATTAAGGCGATACAGGGAACCCGGATAAAACCTACTTTAATCAAGCTGAAGCCATAGTTGATGGGCTTGTATATTATTTATTAGCGAAAGATGTGAGGTTCTGAGGACGTATTTGTATATGAGTCAGAAGTAGATAATCTTAAGATATATTCATGAAACCCATATTAAAGAATCATTTTGTATTAGCCGTGATTGTGGCTTTAGTATTTGCTGTTACGGCAGATTTTAGTTTAGGTAAGGAGCGGTTAGTCGTTAAAGCTGGTGAGAAAATAGCTTTTTTAGGAGATTCTATTACTGCTGCGGGAAATAGGAAAGATGGCTATGTTACACTAGTTATGTCTGCGCTCAATGAGGAAGGGCTCAAGCTTACTCATGTGCCTGCTGGTAAGGCTGGGCACAGGTCGAACGATATGTTGTCTCGGTTAGATAAAGATGTTATCAGTAAAAAGCCTCATTGGATGGTGTTGAGCTGTGGTGTAAATGATGTGTGGCATTTTACGTTGAAGCTTGGAGCTCGTTCTTTTACTGGCGTGGGATTAGACGACTATAAGAAGAATGTTAGGCAGATTGTGAAAAAGACGCATGATGCTGGTATTAAGGTGGTTATTTTGACTTCAACGATGATAGGTGAGGACCCTGAGAAAGAGACGAATAAGAAGCTTATTCCTTATAATGATTTCCTGAGAGAACTAGCTAAAGAGAAGAAGTGTTTACTGGCTGATCTGAGTAAAGATATGCATCAATTGTTAGAGAGTATGCCTGATGTTAAGGGAAGGGCTCGCATGTTTGGTGAACCTAAGTATGATAGGCAGATTAAAAATAAGCTGACTTCAGATGGTTGTCATATGAACAAATTGGGTAATATTATGATGGCTAAGGGTGTTTTGAGGACTTTGGGGCTTAGTGATAAAAAAATATTAGCAGCAGAGAAGAAGTGGCTTCAGCGTTAGAGTGGTTGAAGTTTTATATGATTATTCTGATTTGTTTAGATGAGAGGGATGATTCTAATTGTAGCATACAAGCAATACCAATTTTATGACAAATCGACGTGAATTCTTCAAAAAATCAGTAATGGCTGGAGGGGCTCTTGCTGTTTCAGACACTTTATTTGCAGGATCTGGTAAAGGGGGGCAAAAGCCGAAACGATTTATTTTTATTCGTAAATCGAACGGAACTATACCAAGTCACATGGTGCCACCGTCATTTTCTGATGAGGATAAACAAACTGATAGATTAAAGGGAGAGTTGGATATCAAGCTGGAAGGGCATCAGTTGCCTGCTTTTATGAAGCCTGTGGAGTCACTCCAAGCTAATACGACTATCATACAGGGGTTATCTGGGAGGATGATGAAGATGGATAGTCATCATCCAAAGCACAGTTGCTTGGCACTCGTGAATAGTACAGGCGAGAAGGCTGATTTTACGCGGGCTTCGTTGGATTACGAGTTAGGCAAGTTATTGCCTTCTCCGTTTGGTCATATTGGTTTTTCTGCTGCGGCTGATACGTTTGGGATGAAGGCTGGCTATTCGATCAAGTCACCAGGGCTGAGTAATTATGTTTATTGCACACCGAATGTGGCTTATGCGGATATCTTTGGATCAGTTTCAAGTAATCATTCTGACCAGGTGAAGTTTGCTTTAAAAGATGAGTTACTAAAGTTTTCGGCATCACGGCAGAGGTCTAAGGCTAAATCTGGTAATATGTCTGAGCATGAGCTGATGAAAATAGGAACTTATGCTGAATCTACTGAGGAGTTAGTGGAAAGGAGTCGTAAGCTTAGGTTAAAGGGAGATGTTCTGAAGCAGTATGCTCCGAAGTTAGAAGATAAGTATTTTTCTAACAAGATAACTACTTCTGATAAGCAGATAGGGCATGCTGAGATAGCAGTAGCTGCGCTTATTACGGGGGTAACGAATGTAGTTACGTTAAATATGGATGATACACAGACTCTTTACCCTGAGCTAGGTTTGGAGGGTGGGAATGTTCATGATGTAGGCCATAATAAATCTGTGAATAAGGTTCCTGCCTTACGTGCGCGTGAGATTATACGTGAGCAGCATATGAAGGTGGTGGCATTGATGGTGGATAAGCTTAAGCAGGTACCTGAGGGTGATGGGACAATGTTTGATAATACTGTGGTGTATTATATGACGGATTGTGGAGAGGCTCATCATTCAGAGGGTTTTGAGTGGCCGTTTGTAGTGTTTTCAGGAAAGAACGTTCATCAAGAGTTAGCTGGCCGTTATATTAGGTTACCAAAGTATGCGGCTGATGGGCACAAGACATTAGGTAACTTTTATACGACGATTCTTAATTCTAGTGGGAATCCTATTGAACATTATGGTAGTTTAGATCCTAAGCTGGATTCACTGAAGTTTGATCAATTGGGTCCTATAAAAGAGTTTTTAGCATGAAGAAGTGTTTGTTATTTTTGCTGGTTGTGCCGGTGTGTTGGGCCTTTTATGTTTCAGCAGGAGATGAGGTTTTTGAGGGGCAAAAATTGGTCAAGACTGCTAAGGATAGAGCTGTTTTACCGAAGAATATTCATCACTTCTTGATTGATCATTGTATGGAGTGCCATGATGCTGATACTCAAGAGGGTGGGGTGAGCTTTGAGGGGCTTGATGTTATGAAAGATGCTGAGCGTGTTAATCTGTTAGGTCAGGTAGAAGAGCAGTTGTATCTTAAGAATATGCCGCCTAAGAAGAGGGATCCGGTAACGGAGAAAGAGAATCAGATGATGACGCGGTGGATTGATTCTGAATATATAAGGATGCATAAGAAGTCTGTTTTTAAGCAGAAGTTAAAGAAGCCGAAGTATGGAAATTATGTTTCACACAAGAAACTTTTTTCTGGAGCGATTAAGGAAAAGCCGTGGTCACCGGCACGACGGTGGCTGATAAGTCCTCACATATTCAATGAGAAGGTTAAGGAGCTGATAAAGTTACCTGAGCGGATTTTATTTTCACAGGCTATCAGAAGGTCCATACTTAATCCTTTCCATTTGTCAGATAAGGAGGCGATTCAGTATTACGATAATGAAATTTTGAGTGAGGGACATTTGTCTACTATTCTGGCTAACGCTCAATGGATTGCGGACAAGCAGTTAGAGGCGATCTTAATCAAGACGGGTAAGGTTACAGCTAAGAAACGGCATAGTGGTGGTAATAGCTACGTTGATGAGTGGAATTTCGAGACTACGGCGATTTTGGAGGATATCATTACTAGCAAGGAAGCACCTAGTGATACTAAGTTGGAGACAGCGATTCAAGAGCAGTTTGATTTGGTGTTAAATAGGCGAGCTACTGCAGAGGAATTGAAGATGTTTCTTCAGTTTACTCGGGATAATATTAAGACAGGTGGGCGTGTGATGGGAGTTAGGAATATGTTGGCCTCTGTTTTTATGGAGGAAGAGATTTATTATCGTAGCGAGTTTGGGCATGGAAAGCCAGATGTTTATGGTAGGAAGTTTTTAGCGCCTAAGGAGGCTGCTTATGCGATCGCTTATGCTCTGACTGATGCTAGTCCGGATAAGGCTTTAATGAAGGCAGCGGAGGATGGGCGTCTTAGTTCGAAGGCTGATTTTAAACGTGAAGTGTTGAGGTTGCTGGGGGATAATACTAAGAGATATACTTTGGATGATGAGCTTTGGCATCATCGTTACCGTATATCAAACCCGAGGGTATTACGTTTTTTCCGAGATTTTTTTGGGTATCCGAAGGCGAGGAAGATATTTAAGGATAGAAACCGATATTGGGGTGTGGTGTATCATCCGGTGCCACATAGACTGGTGCGTGAAGCGGATCAATTATTGGAGCATTGGCTCAAGCTGGATCAGAATGTTTTTGAGAACATGTTGGGGTCTGATAAATTTTATGTTTTTCATGATGGCGATAATAAGAAGACGGATAGTAAGGTGAAGTCGCTGGCTAGGGGGTTTAAGCAGCATAGGGAAAAGTTAGAAGGTTTGGATTGGAAAAAAGATCCGGAGAAAGCTTTTGTGGCGGCTGGAATGCTTAAAGCCGTTAAAGATAAGGGTAAAGTCATAAGGCGTAATTCTAGGAATTATCATCTTAAGAAATTGATAAATAAGACAAAGAGTGCTGATGTGTCTGTGGGTCGTGGTTTCCGTCCAGTTCCTTTTAGGCGCTATGATATGCATGTCCGTCAGACGCATGTCCATACTTATAATATTGATGTACATAACTGGGATTATGAGACGATTCAGCCATTTTCTTTGCCTAACCGGAAAGGGATTTTAACACACCCTGCATGGCTTATTGCGCAGTCTAAGAATACGGCGAATGATCCTGTTCACAGGGGGATGTGGATTTTGAAGACGTTGCTTGCTGGACATGTGCTTGATGTGCCTGTGACGGTAGATGCTGCAGTTCCTGAGCACAAGGATCTTACATTAAGAGATAGGCTAGCTGGAGTGACTGAGAAGAAGTCATGTTGGAAGTGTCATAAAAAAATGAATCCGTTAGGGTATCCATTTGAGCAGTATAATGACTTTGGAGTTTTCCGAGAGGAGGAGTCTTTGGAGTATGAGGAGAATATAATTAAGCCGGGGACACTTAAGCCTAATGTTCCGAATACGTATAAGAAAGCCCCAGTGAACCCTAGGTCTGTTTTAGTTGATACAGGTGATAAGTCACTAGATGGTGAGGTTTCTGGAGCGGTGGATCTTATGGGGCGTTTGAGTCAATCTGAGCTAGTGAGGCAGTCTATTATACGGCATGCTTTCCGTTATTTCATGGGTAGGAATGAGATGCTTTCTGATTCTCAGACTCTGATAGAAGCTGATAAGGCTTATGTGAGAAGTGGAGGTAGCTTTAATGCGGTAATTGTTTCTCTGCTAACATCAGATTCTTTTGTTTATAGGAAACAAATTGACGATTAGGGACGCTTTTACTAACGTTACCTAAAGACAACAAAATACTTATGAAACGAATAATTAACGCGATTATCGCACTAAATACAATAAGCCTCTGCTACGCACAGGTTGCTAGTAAAAGCCTGTTAGATTTTAAAGCTGAGAAGTTGCCCTTTGTAAAAGCGGTAGAGGTTCACGGTGAGAAGCCGACTGTCATTTATGTTCCTATTATACATGATGGTCCGATGAGTCACGTCTCATCGACTAATTACGATCGATTGCATCGAATCATGTCTGAATGTGAGAAAATAGCGGCTCATTTGTATAAGGATTATGACGTGAAAAATATTTTGTTAGAGGGGTGTGGGCAGAGTGTTGCTAATTATTACGAGAAAATGAAGGGGACTGAAAAGAAGATTTCATTTAAGCATACCAAGATGAAGGTTTTTGAAGCTTGGGGAAATATTTTGAATAAGAATCAATGGGATATGGCCTATACGACACGCAAGCCAGTCTATGGACCTCTCTCTGTTTTGGGATCTGAATATGATAAACGTATTAAGAAGGCACTATCTACGGCTCATACAAATGGGTGGTTTCAGAGTTTTAAGAACTACAAGACGAATGAGAAAGCTTTTAATCTTCTGATAGCTGATGCTGTAGCTGGTTATAATGATAAGAGGGATGCGATCTTGAAGGAGGATCCCAAGTTAAAGAGAGAATATAAGATGATAGTGGGGGATCGAAACAAGGACTTCATTAAGAATCTTACTGCTAAGAGTGGTCCTGGTATCATGATGGTAGGTTCAGGTCATCTCCATGATCTCAAGAAGCAGATGAAGGAGGGTGGAGTATCATTTATGGTTGTGGCTCCTAAGTCTCTGGAGTGGCCGATAGCGGAGAAGAGTGAACAGCAGAAGTATGAGGATATGCTTAAGCAGGGTTGTAAGCTCAAAGAGTGCAACCTGACGTTTGGTGATGGGCGCAAGCTTCACATTAAGATACCTGTGAAGTAGAGGGTTTACTCATTTATTATACAATGAGTTTTTAATGGGCTGGGGTTATTTTATGACCTCAGCTTTATTGTTTTTTAAGCTGGGTTTTAATTTCTCCCAATCTTTTTTGGTGCCGAGTGATTTCTGGTATTCCATAAGGATGAGCCATTTTCCGTTTTTCTTGATGAGTAGGGCGTCTAGGAAGACATATTCGGTGCCTTTTTTGCCATCTTTAGTGGTGAATTCATAGAGTAGCATGCCGCTTTCGTGGGCGGTGGTTTCATCATGAAGTCTTGTTGAGAAACGGAACTGTGCATTTGATGTCCTGTTGCCTGCCTTGGTGTCATCGAATTCTTTTTTCCATTTTTTGAGAGCTTTACTTAGCGGGTAGCTTGCTTTTTTTGTTCCGCTGACGAGCACGGCATCTGGATGGCAGGTAGCTTTGTATGCTATGAAATCTCCTGTTGTTACGGCACGAGATACTTCTGCCCAGTAGGCGTCTAGTTGTGTTATAGATGCTTTGATGCTGAGAGTGAGTGAGAGTAGTGAGATAAGGATGTAGTTCATGGTTTATATTTTCAGTTATGAGGGAGTGATTTGCAATTTCTTTCCATTGAATGTTTTAAGCGTTGACGCTATAGTGAGAGGAGGCAAGTTGATATTATGGTAAATAAATCAGATATTCCGAAGAAGACGATATATAGGCTTTCAGTTTATAGTCGTTGTCTAAGGCGGTTACGTGATAATGCGATGGAGACAGTGAGTTCTGACTCTCTGGCTCAGGCGGCTAATGTGAAGCCTGCTCAGTTACGTAAGGATCTGGCGTATTTTGGTCATCTTGGAACGCGTGGGTTGGGTTATCCAGTGGAGTTGTTACTTGAGACTATAGGTGATGTATTGGGCCGCGCTACATTACAGCCTGTAATATTGGTAGGGGTTGGTAATTTAGGTAGGGCTTTATTGAGGTATGATGGTTTTAAGAAAGAGGGATTTGAGGTATTGGCTGCTTTTGATTCGGATAGAGAGGTATTAAAGGACGAGAGGTTACCAGTTCCTCTCATGCACGAGGAGCAAATGGTGGATTTTGTGAAGGAGAAGGGGGTGAGGATGGCTATATTATGTGTGCCTGCTCAGTATGGGCAGGAGGTGGCGAATGTATTGGTAGATGCTGGGGTTCAGGGTATTTTGAATTTTTCACCAACTATTTTACAGGTTCCTGATCAGGTGGTTGTGACGAGAGTTGATTTGGCGATGGAATTGGAGAGTTTGAGTTATTTTATAGATCAGTAAGGTTTGTGAATGTGTGTTGATTTAGATGTATGGGTTATAAAATTGATATTGTTGTAAAAATTTGATTTATAGATAAGATTTTCATGTCATTATCTGCACCGATATGAAAATTGGAGTTCCAAGAGAGATAAAAAACCAAGAGCATCGTGTGGCAATGATACCGGCATCTGCTCAGGATTTAGTGAGACGTGGGCATGAAGTATATGTTCAGAAGAATGCGGGTTGTGGTTCTAGTTACAGTGATGAGCAGTATATTTCATGTGGAGCTACTATATTAGATACAGCTGAAGAGGTGTTTGAGGTTGCTGAGTTGATCGTTAAGGTGAAGGAGCCTCAGCCGTCTGAGGTGGCTATGCTGACTGACAGGCATATACTGTTTACTTATTTACATTTGGCTGCTGATAAGGAGCTTACTGAGAGTTTGGCTGCTACTGGAGCGACGTGTATTGCGTATGAGACGATAAATGTGAATGGTCATTTGCCGTTATTGGAGCCTATGAGTGAGATAGCGGGACGAATGTCTGCACTGGTAGGAGGTTATCATTTGGCGAAGCATAATAATGGGCGTGGAGTATTGCTGGGTGGCGTTCCTGGAGTAGCTCCTGGACGTGTATTAGTAATAGGTGGGGGGACTGCTGGAGTTAATGCGGCGCGAGTAGCTAAGGGTATAGGAGCTGATGTTACAATTCTTGAGGTGGATTTTGAGAGGATGCGTTTTCTTGATATTACTATGGATGGAGCAAGGACTGTGTTTTCAACTGAAGCAAACCTTAAGGAGCTTTTACCGCGAGTGGACTTGGTGATAGGAGCTGTGTTGGTGCCTGGGGCGGCTGCTCCTAAGTTGATTAACCGTAAGATGTTACAGTTGATGCAGCCTGGTTCTGTTTTTGTTGATATAGCAGTTGATCAGGGCGGTTGTTCTGAAACGACGCGTGCGACTACGCATGAGAATCCGACTTATATAGAAGAGGGAGTGGTTCATTACTGTGTGGCTAATATGCCTGGGGCTTATTCTAGGACGGCGACTCAGGCATTAAATAATGTCACTCATTCTTGGACTGCTATTATTGCTGACTTTGGAGTTAAGGAGAGTTGTTCTAAGCGTTCTGAGTTGATTGGTGGTATAAACTGCATGGGAGGCAAGGTGACTTGTGAGCCAGTTGCGAATGCGCACGGGATAGACTATGTCGATCCCGTTACGCTTTTGTAACTGATTAGGTATTTGTTTTTAGAGTGCGGCTTGTGTTTCTTTCACAAGCTGCACTGTTTTTTCCCAGTTAATGCATTTGTCTGTGATGGATTGTCCGTATGTTAGGTCGTTAAGTGGTTGTGGGAATTTCTGGTTACCGGCGATGAGGTGGCTTTCTAGCATGGCTCCGATAATGTTTGTGTTTCCCTGTGCTCGTTGTTCGATAATGCTTCTGTAGACTTGAGGCATGAGCTCGTGGTTTTTCTGACAATTAGCGTGTGAGGCGTCAATCATGATGTTGTCACAGGCTCCTTTGTTCTTGAGGGTTTTGATGGTTTCTGCGGTGTGCTCAGGTGAGTAGTTAGGTCCATCATCTCCGCCTCTGAGAATGATGTGGCAGTCTGGGTTACCGGAGGTAGTGACTGCTGAAGCGACCCCTTCTCCTGATACTCCGAGGAAGGTTTGAGGCTGTGTGGATGCGTTTATAGCATTTACGGCGGCGATGATGTCACCTGTTGTTGTGTTTTTAAAGCCGAGAGGCATTGATAGGCCTGATGCCATTTGGCGGTGGGTTTGGCTTTCTGTGGTGCGGGCGCCGATGGCTGACCATGAAATGAGGTCTGCGATGTATTGTGGTGTGATGGGGTCTAGTAGTTCTGTGGCTGTAGGTAGTCCTATGTCGATAACTTCACGTAAGAAAGTTCTGGCTACTTTAAGTCCTGTGGCGATATCGTCTGATCCGTCTAGTGATGGGTCCATGATGAGCCCTTTCCAGCCTACTGTGGTGCGTGGTTTTTCGAAATAAACACGCATGACGATGTATACTTTGTCTTTCACTTCATCTGCGAGGGATGCTAGTTTTTTTGCGTATTCGATACCGGCTTTAGTGTCATGGATAGAACAAGGTCCGACAATGAGTAGGAACCTGGGGTCATTGCCGGAGAGGATATTGCGGATGATTTCTCTTGATTCGGCCATGAAGGATGCTTGCTGATGCGTTCTGCATACTTCTGATTTGAGAGAATCTGGAGATGGGAGGGGGACGTTTTTTGTGATATTTAGGTCACTGACTTGCATGATTTTTATGGTTAGGGTATTTTGTGTGTAACAGATTTATTTTGTTAGAGTGCTGATTGGATGTCAGCGATGATGTCATCGATATGTTCAATGCCAATGGATAATCTGACTAGGCCTGGAGTGATTCCACCTGATGCTTGTTGTTCTGGATTTAGTTGTGAGTGAGTGGTTGAGGCTGGGTGGATGGCGAGTGACTTGGCGTCACCGACGTTTGCAAGGTGTGAGAATAGTTTTAGTTTTTCGATAAACTTTTTGCCCGCTTCTTGGCCACCTTTGATTTCGAATGTGACGACTGAGCCGCCTTTTCCTGATTGGTATTTTTGGTTTCTTTCGAATTCTGCGTCACCTTCGAGCGCTGGGAATTTGACCCATTCTACGGATGGGTGAGATTTAAGGTGTTGTGCTACTTTGAGAGCGTTTTCACAGTGTCTGTCCATTCTTAGGTGGAGTGTTTCGATGCCTTGTAGTATCTGCCAGGAGTTATCTGGTGAGATGCATGCTCCTAGGTTTCTGAGTGGGACAGTTCTCATGCGGAGGATGAATGCGAGTGGAGCGAGTGGCTCGGGGAGGTCGTGTCCCCAGCGAAGTCCGTGGTATGATGTGTCTGGTTTGTCGAATGCTGGGTGTTTGCCGCCAGCCCAATTGAATTTTCCGGAGTCGATTACGATACCACCGATTGAGGTGCCGTGGCCGCCTAGCCATTTAGTGAGTGAGTGGACGACGATGTCTGCACCGTGTTCGATGGGGCGGCAGAGGTATGGTGTGGAGAAGGTTGAGTCTACGATGAGTGGAAGTCCGTGGGTGTGAGCTACGTGGGCAATTTTTTCTAGGTCGGTGACTTCAGATGCTGGGTTAGAGATGGTTTCAGTGAAAACGGCGCGTGTTTTATCATCGATGGCGGCGGCGACTTCCTCTGGGTTATTGGCGTCTACGAATTTGACGTTGATTCCCATGGTAGGGAGGATGTCATTGAATTGAGTGTAAGTGCCGCCGTAGAGGTTTGATGATGAGACGATGTTGTCACCGGCTTGAGCGAGGTTAATGATAGAGTAGAAGATGGCGGAGGTACCTGAGGAGACTGCGAGTCCTCCGAGCTCGTGAGCACCTTCTAGGAGGGCGACGCGTTTTTCTAACACGTCTGTGGTGGGGTTCATGAGTCTGGTGTAGATGTTACCAAGTTCTTTTAATGCGAATAGGTTGGCGGCGTGTTCTGCTGAGTCAAATACGTAGGATGCTGTTCTGTAGACTGGGAGTGCGCGTGAATTTGTGGTTGGGTCTGGGGTCTGGCCACCGTGGAGGCATAATGTTTCTCTTTTCATAGTTGAAGGGGTTTATAGCTAAGTCTAGTGACTATAAAAGCATAGAAATGCTAATTTTTATGTTTGGTCTGTCATGAAATTTCTGAGATGGTGTATTTATGATGAAAACAGCCTTGATGATGGTGCTGGGCATAATGCCTGTGATAGCGTCTAAGATACCGCTTTATGTAGGTAGCGGTTCTGACGTGGGTATAGCTAAGGTTCTGTTAGATGCTAAGACGGGTGAGTTTTCTGGTCTTGTGAATGCGGCTAAGGTTTCGTCTCCGAGTTCACTGGTGATGAGTGCTGATGGGAAGTATGTGTATGCGGCGTGCCGTGTGAAAGGTGAGAAGGACGGTGTGGTGGTGTCTTTTTCAAGGCAGGGTGATGGGGGCTTGAAGGAGCTTAATAGGCAGAGTTCTATGGGTGGTGGGGCGTGTCATGTTTCGATGGATAGGGGATCTAGATATTTATTTGTAGCTAATTATTCAAGTGGTAGTGTGGCTAGTTATGGGGTGGGTCCATCTGGTGTTCTTTCTGGGGCGTTGAGTGTGCATCAGCATGAGGGTAGGAGCGTAAAGTCAGGGCGCCAGGATGGGCCGCATGCGCATTCGATTTACAGTTCACCTGACAATGCTTTTGTTTATGTTGCTGATTTGGGGATCGATAAGGTGATGATTTATAAGTTAGATGGTGTTAATGGGACTTTAACGGCAGCAGGGTCTGCTGCAGTGCCTGGTGGAAGTGGGCCTAGGCATATGGTTTTTTCTGGTTCAGGGGATGTGCTTTATGTGTTGAATGAGTTCACGTTGACTATTAGTAAATTTAATAGAAATAAGGATACAGGGAGTTTGGATTTGGTGGCGACGAAGTCAGTGATGAAGGATGTGGGTGAGGGGATGAGTGGTTCTGAGATTCAGTTGTCATCTGATGGGAAGTATTTGTATGCAGCGTGTAGGGATATAAGGGGAGATGGGCGAGATGTTATTTCTGTTTTAACTGCGGATGGTATGGAACTTATCCAAGAGCATCCTGCTGGGGCTTGGATACCGAGGCATTTTTGTATTTCTCCAGGTGGGAAGTGGTTGGTAGTGGCTGGGTTAAAAGATAACAAGTTAGTTGTTCATTCACGGAATGAGACTACGGGTAAGTTGGCTAAGGCTGGCAAAGATTTAGAATTAAAGAAACCGATGTGGGTGCTTTTTGCCCCTGCAGATAACTCCTAAAAACATGTTACAGACATTACAGAGACGAGAAAGAGATGGTGATCCTATAAGGGTAGGGTTAGTAGGCGCAGGTGCGATGGGCATGGGTATAGTGCATCAGGTGGGTATTACACCTGGGATGGAGTTGGTATGGGTAGCTGATCAATGCTTGGCGACTGCTGAGAGGGCTGCTGATTTGATTGAAGGTTGTGAATTTGGCTTGGATGCGAGTGAGCTTTTGGGTTCTGCGCCTGTGGATGTTTTTGTGGAGAGTACTAATTCGATACAAGGTGCGTTGGCGTATTGTGAGGCTGCGATTATGTATGGTTCACATGTTGTGTTGATGAATGCAGAGGTTGATTTGGCTTTTGGTCCTTATTTGGCGAAGTTAGCTGATGATAAGGGTGTAGTTGTGACTAGTGATGCTGGTGATCAGCATGGAGTTCTGGCGACGATGATTGAGGAGATTACTTTGTGGGGGTTTGAGATTGTTCAGGCTGGGAATATAAAGGGTTTTTTGAATCGTGATGCTACGGTGGAGTCATTGGCGCATGAGGCGGCTATTAGGAATTTAGATCCATCGCAGTGCTGTGCATATACTGATGGGACTAAGTTAAATATAGAGATGGCGATTTTATCCAATGCTTATGGATATTTGCCTTTGGCAGATGGGATGAGTGGTCCTAGGGCATCTACGGTTGAGGAGGCTTTAGGTTTGTTTGATTTTGATTCACATCCTGAGGGGGGTGCGATCGATTATATATTAGGTGCTGAGCCTGGTGGTGGGGTTTATGTGGTGGCTAAGTGTGATCATGAGTTACAAGTGCCTTATCTTAAGTATTATAAGTTGTTGAAGTCTGATCAGGGTTATTATTATCTTTTTTACCGTCCTTATCACCTTTGTCATTTGGAGACGCCAAAGGCTATATATATGGCAGCGGAGCATGGGGAGGCTTTGTTGCGGCCGTGGAAGGGTAGGGTGGCTGAGGTTTATGCTTATGCTAAAGCGGATTTCTCAGCGGGGACTGAGATAGGTGAGAGTATAGGGAGTGATGTTGTTTATGGCATGGTTAAGGCGGTAGGGGGTGCGCGAGGGCAGGTGCCTATAGCTGTTTTGGAGAGTGAGGGTCTGAAACCTGTATTTAAGAGGGATGTGTTTAAGGGGCAGGCGTTGATTTTTGATGATATTGAGTGGGGTGATACTACCTTACTTGATAAGTATAATGAGGTAACTAATCTTCCTTCTTGTTAGATGATGGGTGACGAGCGACCAAAAGTCCTTGTTGTGGGCGCTGGGGTTTGTGGGCTGTATGCGGGTCTGACGTTAGTACGTGGTGGAGCTGAAGTGACTATAGTTGAGAAGGAGTCTCGGATTGGTGGGTTGGCGGCTGGGTTTAAGTTTGGGGATAATTTTTGTGATTTTGGTGTGCATATGTTGCATGCTTTTAATCAGGAGGTTTTTGAAGATTGTGCGTCACTGATGGGTAGGGAAAGGATAGAAGCGGCTTTGGATGCTAGGATACGCTGGGGTGGTATGAGCTGTCGATATCCATTGCGTTTTAAGGATATGTTGAAGGCGATGCCGCCTTTTACGTTGTTGCGTTGTGTTTTGGGTTTGGTGATAGCTGAGCTGACTGGGGCGAAGAAGCGTAGTGGTATTGATAATGCTGAGGATGCGTTGATTGCTTTTTATGGTGCGCCTTTGTATGAGTATTTCTTTGAAGAATTTACTCATAAGTATTGGGATGTTCATCCTAGGGATTTGTCTGCGGAGTTCATACGCCGGAAGATGCCGCGTTTATCAGCTGTTGATGTTTTGAGGAGGTTGTTGCCTTGGAAGAAAAAGCATATGGAGGGGGCCACTGAGTCTGCTTTGGATACTGAGGTGTTACATTATTCTCGTTCTGGATCAGAGACGTTGCCTAGGTCTTTGGCAGCTGAATTTACTAGACTGGGGGGTAATCTGGTTACAGGGGCTCATTTGAGTAAGTTATCAATTTCATCTTGTGGCGCTGAGTATGTGCATGAGGGTGAGGGATATACATGGAGAGGAGATCATCTTATATCTACGGCTCCCTTGCATGTTTTATTTGATTTGTTAGGTGATGAGGCGCCGGGTGAGATGCATTCTGCAGTAGGTTATTTGCGCTATAAGCCTACAGTTGTATATGCGATATTGGTGAGGAGGGAGAGGTGTATGGAGGGTCTTTATACGTATTACAGGAATCGTACTTTTCATCGTATAGGAGAGCCTAAGAATGCTGGGTTAGAGGTGCGACCTGAAGGTCACTCTGTGCTGACCATTGAGTCTACTTGTGAGCTGAATGACTATAAGTGGAATGGTTCTGAACGATATAAGGAGGAAATAGTTGCTGGTTTGTTAGAGGAGGGGCTCTGTGATGAGGTTGATATATTGAGCTGGAATCTGATGAAGACTCCTTATGGTTATCCTGTGTTTACGAATGGTTTTGATTCTCATTTAGCGATGTTGCAGTCATGGATAGATGATCAGTCATGTCTGAGTTCTGTAGGGAGGCAGGGTGGTTTTTGTTACCCCGCGATGCATACCGCAATGCAGCTAGGGAAAGATGCGGCTAAGGATGTGTTGAGTTAGAGGGGTTGTTTTTTTTGGGGTGGCTTAGGTTGGTTTATTTAGCTTTGGTAGGGTGGTTTTTTTGGGGTGATTTATAGTGTATGATGTTGAATGGAGGAAGTTTAGATGTGGTGATGTATAGTGTGCTATATTGATCTTGATTTTGTGAGTTTGATGCTTTAGCAGTGGAGGTGTTGTATGAATGTTGAATTGAATAGCCTACCGAGTCTGCCAGATGTTAAGGTGATATGTCCACGAAAGCATGCTGATGAGAGAGGTTTTTTTTCAGAGGTGTATAGGTCTGATTGGCGGGAATTGTTTTCTATAGATGGGGATTTTATGCAGGATAATCATGCATTTACGAGGGATGTGGGTGTTTTGAGGGGTTTGCATTACCAGACGCCTCCATTTGCTCAGGATAAGTTGGTGAGGGTGGTGCGAGGGGCTATTTGGGATGTGGTGGTGGATATAAGGAGGGGTTCTGCTACTTATGGGTGCTGGGCTGGGGTGGAGGTGTCTGCTGAGAATTGGAAGCAGGTTCTAGTTCCTAGGGGTTTTGCTCATGGGTATGTGACTTTGGAGGAGAATACGGAGGTTTTGTATAAGGTTAGTAATCCTTATGCTCCGGATCATGATTATGGTATAGCATGGGATGATGCGGAGTTGGGTATAGACTGGAGGTTACCTGTGCGGGAGCCTGTGTTGTCTGCGAAGGATCAAAACCATCCTTTACTGCGTGATGCTGGAGAACATTTTTTTTATTATGAAAGCTAGGCCTACTATAATAGTTACTGGAGGTGCAGGATTTATTGGTTCAGCTGTTTGCAGGTATTTGGTGAGCCAAGGTATAGCGAATGTGGTGAATGTGGATGTGCTGACGTATGCTGCTAATTTATCATCTTTGGCTTCTATTGAAGGTTCTGAGTTTTATCATTTTGAGCAGGTTGATATTTGTGATGCGTCTGGATTGGCGCGTGTATTTGATCATTATCAGCCTGATGGAGTGATGCATTTAGCTGCGGAGTCTCATGTTGATCGATCGATCGATGGGGCTCAGGCTTTTGTACGAACGAATGTTCTGGGTACTTCGGTTTTACTTGATGCTGCTTTGATGTATTGGAGGGGTGTGGGTGGTGAGAAAAGAGATTTATTTAGGTTTTTGATGGTGTCTACTGATGAGGTTTATGGCTCACTGGGTGAGACTGGGTTGTTTGATGAGGAGATGGCTTATGATCCTTCTTCGCCTTATTCTGCATCGAAGGCTGCTTCTGATCATTTGGCTACAGCTTGGTATCGGACGTATGGTCTTCCGGTGGTTATTTCAAATTGTTCTAATAATTATGGGCCGTTTCATTTTCCTGAGAAGCTGATTCCTTTGGTGATATTAAATGCACTTCATAAGAGGAAGTTACCTATTTATGGTAATGGGTCTAATGTGCGGGATTGGTTATTTGTGGTTGATCATGCTAAGGCGCTTTGGATGATTTTTCAGAAGGGGGAGCTAGGTGAGAAGTATAATGTGGGTGGGCGGAATGAGCGGTCGAATTTGGAGGTGGTGATGGAGGTGTGTTCTATACTGGATGATTTGGTGGATGATGTTCCTGATGGTGGTCATGCGTCATTGATTGAGTATGTGGCTGATAGGCCTGGTCATGATGCGCGATATGCAATAGATGCTACGAAGTTAGAGAATGATTTAGGCTGGGTGGCGGAGGAGGATTTTGCGTCTGGCATACGAAAGACGGTGGAGTGGTATGTGGATAATGAGGCATGGTGGGGGCCTATACTGAGTGAAAAATATGCAGGTGAAAGGTTGGGGTTATAGCTGCGATGAGAAATGGTGAGAAGGTGGTGAAGTTATTGGTGATAGGTCGTTCAGGTCAATTGGCTAGGGCTATGGCTGCGCGAAGTGCTGCTTCACTGTTGGCTGGTGTTGAGGTGCGTTGTATTGGACGTCCGGAGGTGAGTATATCTGACGAGGCTAGTTTGGAGCGGGTATTATCAGATTATCGTCCGGATGTGGTTCTTAATGCTGCAGCTAATACTGCTGTGGATGAAGCTGAGGAGGATGAGGGGAAGGTTTTTGAGGTGAATGCCATAGGTCTGGTGAATTTGGCTAATGTTTGTAAGGGGATAGGAGCTCGTTTGATTCATGTGTCAACTGATTATGTTTTTGATGGGCATGTTGAGAGGTTATTGAAAGAGACGGATAGGGTGGGGCCGCTGAATGCTTATGGGCGGAGTAAGTTGGCTGGTGAGTGGGCTGTGCATAGTATATTACCTGATTCTATTATTATTAGGGCGAGTTGGGTGTATAGTGAGTTTGGGCGTAATTTTGTGCGTAGCATGCTTACTTTGGCTGAGAGGGTGGAGGAAGTTTCTGTGGTGAATGATCAGTATGGACGACCTACTTATGTTTATGATTTGTGTGATCTGGTATTGGCGATAGTGGAGAAGGTGGAGCGACCTGGTGGTGAATTGTTAGGTGGGGTATATCATTTTTCAAATGGTGGTGATGTGGTGTCTTGGTATGATTTTGCTAAGTCAGTATTTGAGCATGCAGCTAGGGTGGGGCTGAAGAGGCCTGAGTCTTTACTTAGTATAACTTCAGATCAGTATCCTACGCCCGCAAGGCGTCCGAAATGGTCTGCATTTGATTTAGAAAAAACAGAGCGGACGTTTGGGATGAGTATTCCGGATTGGCAGAGGTCGCTGGAGAAATATTTTAATAAGAACTATCAGTCATTGTGAATATGAAAGAATCAAAACAGAGAAAGGGGATTATTTTAGCTGGGGGTTCTGGCACGAGGTTGTATCCTGTAACTAAGGTGGTGAGTAAGCAACTTTTACCTATTTATGATAAGCCGATGATTTATTATCCGCTGTCGGTCTTGATGTTAGCGGGGATAAGGGAGGTTTTGATGATAACGACTCCGGGTGATCAGAAGTTGTTCCAGCAATTATTTGGCGATGGATCGAGTATTGGTATGAGGATATGCTACGAGGTTCAGGAGGAGCCGAATGGTCTGGCTGAGGCGTTTATTCTGGGTGAGGATTTTCTGGATGGTTCACCTGTGTGTTTGATTCTGGGTGATAATTTGTATTATGGTCATGGGCTATCTGATTTATTAAAACGTGCGAATAGATCTGAGGATGCATCGGTATTTTGTCTTAAAGTTAAGGATCCTGAGCGTTATGGGATTATTGAAGTTGATTCTGATGGGACGGTTATGTCAGTGGAGGAAAAGCCAGAGTTGCCAAAGTCTGACTTAGCTATCACTGGGCTATATTTCTTTGATTCTCGTGCGCCTGAGATAGCTAGGGAGGTTGTGCCTTCTCAGAGGGGTGAGCTAGAGATCACTGAGGTGATAGATTTTTATCTTAGGGAGAAGAGTTTGAAGGTGAATGCAATGAGTCGTGGCATGGCCTGGTTTGATACGGGGACGCATGATTCGATGGTGGAGGCGATAGAATTTGTTAAGGCTGTAGAGAATAGGACGGGTCAGAAGATAGCTTGTCTTGAAGAGATAGCTTGGTCAAATGGGTGGATTACAGATGAGGAATTGTTAGCCCATGTTAAGGTGAATGAAAAGACGGGCTATGGAAGGTATTTGGGGAGTTTAATGGATTAAAAATTATGGCAAATTTGGCGAGACATATTGACTTTAAGGAACTGGGTGATGCTAGAGGGAATCTTGTGGTGATGGAGGGAGATGATTCTATTCCTTTTCACATTAAGAGGATTTATTATATTTATAATACTGAGCAGGGGGTGGCGCGAGGATTTCATGCTCACCATCATTTGAAGCAAGTGATAGTGGCAGTAAGGGGGAGATGCGAGATGCACCTTGATAATGGTAAGGAGAAAGAAATAGTAGTGTTAGATGATCCTTGTAAGGCTATAGTCATAGATACGATGATATGGCGTGAGCTACATCATTTTAGTGAGGATTGTATTATTCTTTGCTTGGCAAGTGAGCACTATGATGAGAGCGATTATATACGAGATTACGATACTTTTATGAAGGAGGTTTCAGGAAAATGATGAATGTAGCAGATTATCTAGAGCGGCTTAAGAGTAGTCAGTCCAAAGTGACGTTACGGCTATGTGAAGAGAGTGACGCGGAGTTTATTTTGGCGGCGCGTGGTAATGAGAGACGCAACAAGCATTTGTCTGCGACTTCGGATGATCTGGAGGCTCAGGTAGCTTGGTTAAGGTCTTATAAGGAGCGGGAGGTAGCTGGTGAGGAGTATTATTTTATACTATGTGCAGGGGGAGAAGATGTAGGGTTGATCCGGCTGTATGGTTTTTTGGAATCTAAGTTTTGTTGGGGTAGTTGGCTGATATTGCCGGGTGCACCTTCAACGGTGGCTTATAGTTCTGCTATGATGATGTATGAGATAGGGTTTGGGGTTTTGAATTTTAGTTCATCTTACTTTGATGTGAGAGTGGGTAACAAGTCTGTGTGGACGTTTCATGAGCGATGTGGAGCGGAGCTGGTGCGTGAGGATGAGGTAGACCGTCATTATGAGTTTACGAGAGATGCTTATCTAAAGCTGCGCGAGAAGTGGAGTAAGTTTTTGGCTTTTGAAGTCCGTATACCATGAATGTTCCTTTTCTTGATTTGAAGGCGGTCAATGCTGGTTATGTGGCAGAGATTAAAGACTCAATCAACAGAGTGTTAGATTCAGGCTGGTATGTTTTGGGGCAGGAGGTGGAAGTATTTGAAGAAGAGTTTAAGTTATGGTGTGGTGTAGAGCATGCTGTATCTGTTTCTAGTGGTCTAGCGGCATTGGAATTGATCTTTAGGGCTTGGATTGAGTTAGGTGCATTGCAAGAAGGTGATGCGATAGCTGTGCCTTCTAATACTTATATAGCATCGGTTTTGGCTATAAGTGGTGCGGGCTTGGTTCCAGTTTTAATTGAGCCGGATAGTGAGAGTTTGAACATTAGTGCATCAGGGTTAGCCGCTTATAAGGGTAATGCTGTTAAGGCTGTGATGGTTGTTCATTTGTATGGTAGGGCCGCTGAGATGAGTGAGCTGTCAGCGTATTGTGAGCGAGTGGGTCTTCTTATGGTAGAGGATGCGGCGCAGGCACATGGGGCAATCGTAGATGACTGTAGGGTGGGGGCATGGGGAGATGCTGCTGGGTTTAGTTTTTACCCAGGTAAGAATATGGGGGCGATGGGTGATGGTGGAATGATTACCTGTAAAGATCCAGAATTAGCTCGTATGCTGAAAATGTTAAGAAACTATGGTTCTGAGGTTAAATATAAGCATGAGTTGCGTGGAAGGAACGAGCGACTGGATGAACTGCAGGCTGCTATTTTGCGCGTCAAACTAAAGTATATTGACCGGGATAATGCCAAGCGGAGAGAAATTGCGCACTGCTATAGGAAAGGTCTCAGCAATCCATTGGTTTTATTGCCCAAAGAGCCTGTGAACGGTGAGGCGCATGTATGGCATCTTTTTGTGGTGCGAGTGAAGCAGCGAAAAGAGTTCATGGATTTTCTGAGAGATAAAGAAGTGGGTTTTATGGTTCATTATCCAATACCGATACATAAGCAGGCTGCCTATTCTGATGATTTTGCTGGACTGGAGCTACCGTTTACGGAGGCTATTCATGATGAGGTGGTATCACTGCCGTTATCACCTGTGATGAGTGAGCAGCAAGTAGCTAGGGTGATAGATGTGGTCAATCAATTTACAGGGAGTGCTGATGAATAGAAATCAGCCGTTAGTTTCTGTTATAGTTCCTGCTTATAACCATCAGGCTTTTGTGGAGGAATCTATTGAGGCATTGATACAGCAAGACTATATGCATTTGGAGTTCATCATTATAGATGACGGTTCGACTGATCAGACTGTTGAAATCATAGAGAGGCTTATGCCGGCGTGTCGTGAGCGATTTAGTCATGTGATATTTCGATCTCGGCCTAATGAGGGTGTGGTGCGGACACTTAATGAGGCTATAGGGTTAGCCCAGGGAAAATATATAGCAGCTATTGCTTCAGATGATGTCTTTGAGCCGGATGCTATTCGTTGTTATGTGGATTTTATGGAGGAAAATCCGGGTTATGTTTTAGTCGTGGGGGATAATTTAATTATTGATGATGAGAGTGAAGTCTGCTGTTGGGATAAGCAATGTGAAAACACTCATAATGCTAATGAGGTCAAGTATGATACTTTTGGGAGTTATCTCCAGCATAAGCGTAGAGATGTAGATTTCTTGAGTGAATCGTTTGGGAGTTACGAAAGTCTTCTTAGAGGTAATTATGTTCCAAATGGCTATCTTATGAGGAGGGATGTCATACAATCATTTTATTATTCTGAATCTGCTCAGATAGAAGATCATCACATTATGCTGCAGTTAGCTAAGCATGGTAAATTGAAGTATTTGGATCGAGTGATGTGTCGTTATCGTTGGCATGCATCCAATACTATCAAGTCGATGGATGATATGGCAGAGAAAGCATTAGTTAATTTAGATTTGGAGAAAGATTATTGTTTTGATGATCCCGAGCTCAGAGCTATATGGCTGAAACAAAGGGATGTATTGCTGCCTAGAAGAGGGTTGAGAAAGTTGTGGTTTAAGTTGGTTCGTTCTATGAGGAAACGAATAAAGCGTAGTGGTTAGTAGTATAGAATGTAACTAATAGCGAAGGATGAGCAAATTAACGAACTATCTGGGGACAAGAGATAATAACTGTAATCTCATCCGTTTTATGGCGGCTGTTTTGGTGCTATATAGTCATAGTTTTGATCTCTATGGAATGGGAGGAGATGAGCCTTTGGTCAGGCAGGTGAAGATGTCTTTGGGTAGTTTGGCTGTTGATATTTTCTTTGTGACCAGTGGATTTCTGATCGCGGGTAGTTATTATAATAGGAATGATATGAGGTTTTTCATAAGAGCCCGAGTAGTAAGGATATTTCCAGCGTTGCTTGTAGCCACATTTTTGACAGTCTGTGTGTTAGGAGTTTGTTTTACTACCTGTTCTTTGGGTGAATACTTTACTGATTTTGAAACTTACAAGTATTGGTATAAGAACTCATTGCTTATATTTAATGTGAAGTATTTTTTACCTGGGGTCTTTGAGAGTGTTCCTTATTCTGGTGTTGTCAATGGGTCTTTGTGGACTTTGCCTTATGAATTAAAGTGTTACATTATTTTAGCATTATTGGCGTATTGTTTATTAAGGTTTAAAGCGAATGTTAAGGCACAGAAGTTAGTTTATTTGGTTGTTGGGGTAGGTCTTCTTCTCGTGGCAATCACTGATCATTATTTCGATTACACAGGGAGCAGATCATATCGGCTTTTTGCGATGTTCTTTGGTGGTGCGAGTCTTTATATGTGGAGAGACCACGTGGTTTTATCTCACTGGGTTTTTGGAATTTTAATGGTTAGTTGTCTGGCGTTATTATGGTATGCGCCAATGTTCGAAGGTGTTTACTTGATAGCGATTTTTTATCTTGTTCTGTATTTGACCTACGTTCCTAGTGGCAGTGTTAGATTATTTAATAAAGTAGGCGATTATTCTTATGGTCTTTATATTTATGCATTTCCGGTTCAGCAATCTGTACTGGCCTTGCATCCCGATATAAGCTTCGTTAATTTTTGTATTATAGCCTTTTTAATTACTTTCACATTGGCATGTTTGTCATGGCATTTGCTAGAAAAACGTTGTTTGAAATTTCGATACGTTAAAAGCATGGCTGGTTAGTCTGAGGATAGATGCTAATTTTTTTAATACTTATGAAGATCACCGCAATAATCGATAGTTACAATTCTAGGGAATACTTAGAGGAGGCCATAGTGAGTGTTTTGGAGCAGAAGCGGCAGCCTGATGAATTTCTGATAGTTGATGATGGATCAATAGATGGTTCAGCGGAGCTGGCTAAATCTCTACTAGCTGATGTTACATGGGCACGAGTGATAGAAAAAGAGAATGGGGGACAGGTCAGTTGTATGACTTGTGGGATTTTAGAAGCAAAAGGAGATGTGCTTGCTTTTTTAGATGGTGATGATTACTGGCTTGAGCATCATCTGGAATCAGCGGAGGAGCAGTTTAAAGGGAATTCCAAGCTTTCAATGTATTTTTCTGCCTGCAAAGCCTGTGGTGAATCTGAGGAATACATGTATCGCTCCTATTCACCAGGAAGAATAGGAGTGACCTCTGTGGTTACAGCTACTGGTGGTTCATATGTGGGTGGGCTTAATTCAGCTTTAGTTGTTAGGGCAGATAGTGTGCGCCCATATTTGCCTTTGCCATCAGTAATAGAGAGAGACTGGGTAGTAAATGGGGATAATATTATGATCTGGCTTACTTCGCTTCATGGTGGAGAGAAGTTTGCTGAGGTTAGGCCTGGGATTAGGTATCGATTACATCCGAATAACAGTTTTAAGAAGTTGTCGAGCTACGCAGCTAAAATTCACCGTAAAGTGGCGACAGAAAAGTTTTTTGAATACTGTAGGAGAGAGTTTTATATACCGGAAGATTATGCTAAATTGCTTTCTCATGAATACCGTGCGCAACCGTATAAAACAAAAAAACTAAAGCGTGAATATCTAAAGGCTCTGAAGAAGTCGTGTCATCATATAGGGTGGTGGAAGAGTGTTGTTTGTCGTATAAGGATTCATCTAGGAAAGTAATGGAAAAATTAGATTTATCAGTAGTCATTATCACCCGAGATGATGAGCATCGTGTAACTAAATTAGTGGCTTATTTAGTAGGGATAGTGAGTGAAGTAGTCGTACTCATTGATAATCGTGATGAGGAAGGGACTTTATCATCTCTCATGGGTATAAAAGGATGTGTTGCTGCGAGTTTTGAGTTTGAGGGGTTTGGTGCAGCTAAACAAAAGGCTGTGTCTATGGCTAAGCATCCATGGATTCTTTCTCTTGATTCTGATGAGATGCTCGATGATGCGTGCCTTTTAGCGATAGGAAAAGTAGATTTCACGAAACCTGCGGTATATAGATTTAGGCGACTCAATCATTATAATGATCGGCCGATTAAAGCATGTGGCTGGTATCCGGATCATGTCAAAAGGCTTTTCCATCGATCTGTGGCAGGGTTTTCCGAGGATGTAGTTCATGAGTCGGTGCAATTTCATGGAGTTGAAGAAGAGATAGCATTGTTAGATGGTAATATTTTACACTATTCTTTTTATGGTAGCCACGAGTTGCTTAGTAAGGTGTTAACCTATACAACCATGTATGCTGATCATTATAATGGTAAGCCTAAATCTGTGGTTGTTATTCTCATGCGTACTGTCTTTGGCTTTATCAAACCATACATTCTGCGGAGAGGGATTTTTTATGGTAGAGACGGCTTTATTATATCATTGATGCATGCTGCTGGGGTGTTTCATAAGCATTGGCGTGCTTCGGAGAAGGCGAGGGAGAAGAGCGGGGTAAAAGGTTAGTTGTGGATAGAGTAGGCTAACTATATTTGGTCTTTCAGAAGGTTTTTAAATAGGTCAAGATAGTTATGGGTCATTTGTTTCCAGCAAAATTTGTCTGCTTGTCGTAGGCAGATTTTTTTTTGTGAAGTGCACATGTCTAGTTCTTCTATGATGAATTGGTTCACTTTATTGGCCATGCTTTCTGGGTCTGCGCTCATCCAGTATACGCCTGCTTTGCCTACTACTTCAGGTATAGATGTTGCTTCAAAAATAAAGGGGGTTTTACCGCATTGCATAGCCTCGGCTGGTGGGAGTCCGAAACCTTCTAACTTAGATGGGAAAAGAAAAGCTGAGCAGTGATTCAAGTACCAATTTTTTTCAGATGGAGAAATGTTAGGTATGAGTTTGACGCGGTTTTCAATGCCAATTTTTTCAGCTATTTGAGCGAGTTCATTGATATAGTTACCATTGCTAGAACCTGCTATAATGAGGTCTATATTTGTATCAATAAACGGCATCATCTCAATGATCGCTTCGTAGTTTTTTTTACGCATGAATGCTCCGAGAGCAAAAAGAAACTTTTTATTTGGAGGTGGGGTGGGTGTAATTCCTGTGTCTGGTTTGTTAACTCCGTTATAGATCACTGAGTGGGGTTTCGGAGCTAGCTTGGGGTGGTGTTTCAGTATATCAGACTGGGTATATTCAGAAATGCTTACGATGTGGCTAGCTTGCTGCAGGTGTGCGTTACTTTTTTTTAGATAGCTGTTTTTCTTATGGGGTTTTTCGTAGATTGGATTCAAGTCATGTACTGTTGCGACGTGCAAGCAGTCATTGGTAGATGGTTTATTTATGGTATGAAATGTGGAGTGCCAGAGATCGTATTTTTTACTTAAGGCATATATTTGTTTGCGTTTCATTAGGGCTTGGCGGATGCACTTCAGATTTGTCTCGAAATGAGGGATGTTTTTTTTAGGTAGTAATAATCCGATATCAAAAGGGTATGCCTCTGATAAGGTTTCTAACTCTTTGATGTATGCACGCAAGAAGGTATCAAGCCCGTTGTGCGGGCTTTTTAGCTTTGTGGCATCGATTAATATTTTAGGTGGTTTCATCGTTGGTATGGAGATTGTGGTGAGTGATGTAAATTGGTGATAGTGAGTTAGATGAAATTCATTATTAATCACCAGTCGATGTTTGTTTATGAGTTAGATGTAACTTCTTTAAGGAATTTCATGGTTATTTTTTATTGGCAGAGCAAACAGGTGTGCACAAGGTCTTTTACCTTCTTGAGGGTGAGCGGGTCAAATGAAGTAAGTTTTTTTGAGTTATGTGTTATACTTTCATTGTCGTTTCAATGGCCAAATAGTAAAATGTTAAGGTTATATAATGTGGGTAGGAAAAACAGAACAGGGATCTGTGAGTTGTGAATATGTTTGGTTTGGGATTAATCTCAGTGTTGTCACATGCCATGAATTTCATTTAGTTTCATTTATATTTAATGCTTACTATATATCTTATTACTTTGTGTAGTGTATTTTTACTGTAATTAGGCATGGTGAAGGTATTTCTCCTTTACAGATGCTGAATAACGAATATAATGGTTTTGTAACTGTAGATGTTGCTTGCACTTATGAAACAATTTTTTATGAAATATAACTTATGTCTTTTGGCCACGCTTATGACGGGATTTTTTTCTGTTATAGCGTCTGCTGGGTTGGAGTCTCGAACATTTTTTAGCGCTGACAAGTCTAAGTCATTTAAGGGAACCTTGAAGTCTTATGATCAAAGCAGTGGTAAGGTTAGGGTGCGCACTATTAAAGGTAGAGATAAAACTTTTAAAATTAGTGTGTTGTCGGATGATTGTCAGGCTTATATTACTGACAATATAAGCAAGGTGGCAGTTGCGTCAGCGCTTGATATTTCAATTAAGCAGATTAAAGAGAAAAAGTCTAAGGGTAGTGATAGTTCTGATTATAAATACTCGGTGACTTTTTACAATAAAGGGAAGAGCCTTTTGAAGGATCTAGATGTTGATTATACGGTTTATTACAAGAAGGATACTATTAAGCGAGGTGTGAAGGCGACTTCGCTCACAAGCACGGGATCATTTGATATTTCTGAAATTGACCCTAAGTATAGGAAAACGGATACAACTAGCCCGATATCGATTACAAAGAAGACGATCAAAGGAAAAGGCGGGGGCTGATGTGGACCAGGTATACCAGGCGGTCGCCTGACAGATCGGATAGTAGGAATAATAATTGATGTGAAGATTGATGGTGAGATTGTTATGACTGAGTCAGACAATAGTACATTATTGAATAAAGTATTGAAGGAGCGAGATTAGTTTTACTTATTCTTCATAGATTAATCATTATTGACGGCTTCGGAGCTATTATTCTCTGAAGCCTTTTTTATTTTGTGCTCAGCATAGAAAACTTCTGGCAAACGATAATGTTACTAACATGAGATGTAGCTGCTTTTAGACTGCTTTATGGCATAAAGTAGAGAGCAGATCGGAGGTTTGTGTGTTTATTGTGATGGAGATGGTTTGAGGGAGCGATTAAAAACTGGTGAATATCACTTTGTTAGGTGTGTGGGGTGTAGGGTGTTTTTATAGGTTTTAAGGTGCGTCTATCTGTAATTAGCCACGAACATAGTGTAGACTTGTAATAAGCATGTATGAATCTAAGTTGCACAACAACGGTTATTGTTTTATCAGAAGTACTGAGTAGCCTCCTTAATATAAAGAACCAGCGAGAACAGTTTGGAATTTCCTCCAACCATTTAGCCCCAGAGTTAGTTTTTTATCGGAGCGTTAGCTCCGCTTGGACGTTGCTGGATGTTGGATGAGCCTTTTGTTTATGGCTCGGGGAGGATGAGTGCGGGTTGAGATCGATCTAATAGGGTCTGAATTTTTTGTTGTGTCATGAATTTGGCTGGTCCAGCTTCATTGCAGATGTTGAGTTCTTGTCATCTGCCACTGAGTTGTTTTCGAGCTTTCTTATTGCTCGCTCTGGAGCGGCGTTGTTTCCACTAGATGTTACACGGCAGATAAGGGTCTCCACGTAAATTCGATTTAATGTATGGATTAGTAACTGTCTGACTCAGGTAGGCAGTGCATTGCCTATCTTTAGCTTGAGGGCTGAGGTCTAGAATCCGATGGATTATTCCTTGTGTATGTCTAGTCCGATGTAGTATTTTGTATCTATGAAGCAATTAGGCGTTTTAATCATGTTGGATGGGTTTTTGCGACCTTGTGCTAGAGGAGTAGCTCAGGCAAACTTTAGACTTATGATATTTATGAACCAAGGTCTGGGTAACGATGAGCTTAAGCCATAGAATATCAGCTAAAAATGCCAAGCGCTAACTATATTCTACTAGCACTTTGTTCTACGGTTATTGCTGCTGATGCTAGTGGAATGCAAGGTAGTTGGGCAAATAGGTTAGGTCTCCCGTTAGGATCAGTAGCGCAATATATAGGTATTGTTGTACCTGTGATATTTATTCTAGGCTTTGTTATCCCTTCACAGAAGGAATATGAGAAGTGGCGATTTATCATTCCATTCATAGCTCTGCTTTGTATTTTATTCCCTTATCTCGTGTTTCATTTTCAAACTAACAAGATTATACTGGATCAAGATCTTAGTATAGATACACGTTATGAACTTGAAGAAAAATTTGGCAGTCAAGTAATGATCATGAGTTGTGGCAGCGAGTCTCAATTAGCTTACATTTCTAACAAGGTAGACAAAGAAGAAGTCGAACATGTAATTTGGACTAGTCCAAAGCCCCAGAGCAATGAAATCAAATAAAAAAAGTAGAACAATACGGGCTACAGAAGTTGGTGCCATTGGCGCCTTTGCGGTCAGTTTTTCATGTAATTATAAGCTCAACCCCTTCGTTCATCATTGCTCTTTCCCATGGGTTAGCTATGCTAACCCAAGTTTAACATTTAGCCTTTTTTTCGGGTGAAAAACACCCTAAAAACCACTTTTTTCCGGCAAGAAAAAACCATAAGTCATTCACCTTAAGTAATGAAGTTTTTATTAACACCTCAATGTAGTGCCATACCATTAAATTAATCATTGATTTTCTCTCCCCAATCTGTCAATTTACCTCTCTATGTATATTCGGCAGACAAAAACTCGTTCAAAAGCTTCAGGCGAAGAATACTTTACCTATCGACTCGTTGAGTCAAAGCGCGTTGGATCCAAAGTAAACCAAAAAACTATTCTCAACCTT